>NZ_AGJL01000013.1 GCF_000243455.1 Methanotorris formicicus Mc-S-70
TATAGCCAATTCGGATGACTTAGTAGATTATTGTTTGGTTAGAACTTTAACTGAGATAAAGACGATTAAATCAATATCTGAAGAGATTTTAGGAATTCATCGAACAACCTAATCAAAAAACTTCAAGAACTTTCAGAAATCGGGACTTGCCTTCATACTCAGCTATTAAGCCTTCCCGACATTTTAGACAATCATAAATTCAAATTCTCAATAATAATCGACTCAACCTTATTGAGGAGATTCAGCGAGAACGTTTATGGATGTTCTATTCGATACAATTATGTAGAAAATCATAAAAAGCCATATCAAGAGCAAATAAACTGCTGTATCTATCACGAAAAAAAGGGATATATTCGATTTACACTACAATAAAACCGCTAAATAAAAAAGCCACAGATATATTCCTCGAAATTATTGAATTAACTTCCGATATTATTAAGGGGACGGTCATTGGAGACGGATTTGTAACGATAAAGAAAGTTTTAAGGAGATGTAAAGAATTAAAAACCGATTACATTGGAAGAGTTAGGAAAAACCTTATAATTGAATTTTTCGGTAAGAAGGTTAAAATAGAAGAGTTGTTTGAGAAGGATTTTAGCGAAGATAAGGTTAAATTAAGAACTATTAAAGGGATAAAGTTTAAATTGTCCGAAAAAGTAGTTAATATTCCTAATGTTGGAAAGGTTAAAATCGTTGGAGTGTTAATGGAAGGACAGAAGAAGGTTAAGTATTTGGTCTCGACAAACTATAAAAAGAAGGCTGAGAATATTATAAACGAGTATATAAAAAGATGTAAAATAGAGGAGTCAAACGAAAAACCTACGGTTTTTCGTAACTCGCCTGTTATCACAGGCGAAAGCATAGAAGGGATAAGTCGATTTTAGAAGTTGAAGGAACATACTTATCCTCAGAAAAGAGTAATATCGGATTCGTTAGGTTAATGGGAATGTTATTTAATTGCATCGAATACTTAAGCTACAAAAACGGAATATCATTTTATGAAGTCGTTAAAAAGTGTACTAAAGAACTAATAAAGAATGGATTATCATAATCACACTGTCAGTTAAAAGAATTTTTTAACCATTGTGGTGTTGAGATAGAAGTTGTCGATAAGAAAAATTTCAAAACCCCACACGAAGAATTAGTTGATGATTTAATAACCATAATTTCACATTTTGCTGGAAAACTATACGGTTTTAGAAGCCACAAAAGGAAAAAAATCATTAAACAAACGAAAAAACTATTTAGTGAATAACTATGCTAAAAACAATCAAACTATCTAAAACCATGGCATTGAAAAGCAAGCCATTAACAAGAACAAAAATAAAAATCATAGAAAATACTATCGAAGCTTATAAAGAAATTTTATCTATTGCCTTAGATTTCGGTTTAAAGAATAAAAGAAAAAGCCATAGAAAGATTAGAGAGGGAATATATGAAGAAATAAAAAATAAATATCCGAAGTTGCCAACCCACTATATCTATACTGCTTCTCAAGATGCATCCACGAGAATAAAAAGCTTTATATCCATGAAAAAGAGAGGAAAAGCATATACGGAAACTCCAGAAGTTAGAAACGTCTCTTTATGGTTGGATGATATTTTATTCAACTACAAAGATTTCAAAACCAATATAGAAAAACTATTTTCGATAGATAAAGAAGGAAAGAAAACATTGCATTTAAGATTATCTACACCGAATGGTAGAATAGTTATTCCTCTAAAGCCACATAAACAGTTTTTTAAAGTGCTAAATGAAGGTTGGAAAATAAAAGCTGGTTTTAAACTGATATTGAATAAAGAGGATGGAACAATAACGATTTTAATCCCATTAGAGAAGGAAATAACAATTAATGATGATTATAAAGCTGTTTATGCATTGGATTTTAATTTGGACAATATAACTTATGGTAATTTCGAAAATATAGAGATGATAAAAGCTGATTTAGGAAAATTAACCGAAAAATACTCTAATATAATGGCTAACATCCAAGAGAAATTCTCATTTAAAGGTATTCATAAACAAGAAAAACCGTTAAAGAGGAAAGGCTTTATCTTGCTTAAAAAATTCGGTAGGAGATTAAAAAATATCAGAGAGGATAAGTTAAAAAAGTTAGCTAACAAAATAGCTAAAGAACTTAAAGAAAAAGATGCAGTTTTAATTATCGAGGATTTATCTTCTTATTTTAACCAAAATATTGCTAAAAAGTCATTTAAAAAGCTAAAACATAAACTGCATAACATCTCAGCTAAAAAATTTTTAAACTATCTTAAAAATAAGTGCTTAGAATTCGGAGTTAAAGTCGTTGAGGTAAATCCAGC
The DNA here is from genome assembly GCF_000243455.1 of Methanotorris formicicus Mc-S-70. Classification (NCBI taxonomy): domain Archaea; kingdom Methanobacteriati; phylum Methanobacteriota; class Methanococci; order Methanococcales; family Methanocaldococcaceae; genus Methanotorris; species Methanotorris formicicus. The sequence continues at coordinate 2,322 of NZ_AGJL01000013.1, forward strand.
TTACACTTCTATATTATGCCCTAACTGTGGAAATAGATTATCTCAACTATATAAATTAGCCGATGAGAGGGCTCTGCCTTTGAGGCTAATGTATTGCTTTGATTGTGAGTTTTATGCCGATAGGGATGCAGTAGCTGTATTTAATTTGATAAAAAGATTCATGGGGCTGTATCCGTTCAGCCCGAAGTCCAATGAGCCTATAGCAGAGGGAACGGTGTTCCCGATGAAGCTATGGGTTGAGGACAACCCATTCCCATAGCTGTCGGTTTGTATGATAAGTTATTAAATGCTATGATAAGCTATGGAAACGGGAAACGGATAACGTTAATTACAAACTTACTTTATTTTACTTTTACAAATTGTGATATTGTTTTTGCCGTTTGAAACTGTTTAATTTTTCATAGACAAACATGGACATTTATAAATAAATATGTAAAGAAATTTTTAAATCTCTTTTTCTCTTTATTATATTTTGATAGTATTGTTGGAGTTCTACAATATGATTTAAAATATAGTCACTCAATTGAACCATAATATCACAATATGGTCATTCTACTGAACTAATATACAAGTCAATAGAGTTAAAATCTTAGCAGGGCTTTTGTATTACCCTTGGAATATCATTATCACAAGATTAAAGAGGTTTTAAACGAACTTGAAAGAAAGACAAGAAATCTAATTGCAATCAATGTGACCAAAGTAAAGATTAAAAATCAAACCATCATCATCTAAGATTAATATATTCGAATATATATTATATTTTTTATCCATTTTGGAGAATCATAATTAACAACCACAAAACCGAAAATATATAAAGGCAAAAATCCAACTTAGTATTTGCGGGATTATGCATTTGACAGTAGTGAATTATATAAATACATTGAGAGAATGAATATGGGAAGATTGGATATCAACAACTACATCAAATAATCCTTATCATTTATTTTTGATTATTTTTTAAAATTAAACCTATCTTTTAAATTTTAATGAGGTGTTGTTATGGATCCAAAGGATATTGTATTAAAGAAGAGCGATACAGAAGGATTGGAAGAGATTTCTATTGAAGGACCGTGGTTGGATGATGAAATAAGTTTGGATGATGTGGTTAAAAATTACTATGAAAAAATTGGATTTCAGGCGACACACTTGGGAAAAGCCATCAAAATCTGGAAAAAAATTGAAGAAAAAAGAGACAGTGGGGATATAACAGTATTTTTTGGATATACATCAAATATTATTTCTTCTGGATTGAGGGAGGTTATTGCATACTTAGCAAAGCATAAAAAGATAGATGTGATTGTTACAACGGCAGGAGGAATTGAAGAAGATTTTATAAAATGTTTAAAACCATTTATATTGGGAGATTGGGAAGTAAATGGGAGATTTTTGAGAGAAAAAGGAATCAATAGAATAGGAAATATTTTTGTTCCAAATGATAGGTATATTGAATTTGAAACATACATGACAGAATTTTTCGACAGAATTTTGGAGATGGAGAAGAAAGAGCAAAAAGTCATAACTACAAGTGAGTTTTGTTATGAATTAGGTAAATTTATGGATGAGAAACTTGGAAAAGAAAAAGAAAAATCTATCCTATACTGGGCATATAAAAACAACATCCCAATCTTCTGCCCGGCGATAACTGATGGTTCAATAGGAGATATGCTCTACTTCTACAAAAAAAGCAGAAAGGATGAGAGACTAAGAATAGATGTGGCAAACGATATCGTTAAGTTAAATGACATTGCAATAAATGCAAAAGAAACAGCATGTATTGTTTTAGGTGGTTCCCTACCAAAACACAGCATTATAAATGCCAATTTATTTAGAGAGGGAACAGATTACGCCATATACATAACAACAGCAGTTCCTTGGGACGGTTCTTTAAGTGGGGCTCCACCAGAAGAAGGGGTTTCATGGGGAAAAATTGGGGCTAAGGCAGATTACGTGGAGATTTGGGCTGATGCTACACTTGTATTCCCAATTTTGGTTTATTGTGTAATGAAAGATTAAAATTTAATTTAGAAGTATTTATCCAAATCTTTTATGCATGAAACTACCAATTCAACGGTTTTTTCTAAATCTCTCTTATCGATAACTTCAACTGGTGTGTGGATGTATCTTGCTGGGATGGAAATTACTCCAGTTGGAATACCATCTCTTGTTAAATGGATTGCCGTAGCGTCTGTTGTTCCACCTTCTCCAACTTCATATTGGACTGGAATTTCATATTTTTTGGAGATATCTCTTATCATATCCAATACCTTTGGATGAGTAATCAATCCTCTCCCAGATGCATCAACTATCCCTACAACTGGACCTTTTCCTAACTCAACTGGTGCATCCTCCATTTTTATTCCTGGATGGTCTCCACAGATGGTAACATCCAAAGCAAAAGCAACATCCGGATTTATTCCGAATGCAGAAGTTCTTGCCCCTTTTAAACCAACTTCCTCCTGAACTGTTCCAACTGCATAAACTTGGCAGTTCAAGTCCTCATCTTTAAGTTTTCTCATAACTTCCAATAAAACTGCACATCCTGCCCTATCATCAAACGCCTTGCATGTAAATCTGTTCTTTCCAAGTTCACTGAATTCTGATTTGAATGTAACCCATGTTCCTATCTCAACACCCATTTCAATTGCCTCTTCCCTACTCTCTGCCCCAATATCAATAAACATATCCTCATATTTTATGAGTTTGTTTTTCTCACTTTCTTTCATTTTGTGAGGTGGTTTTGAACCTAAAACCCCAATAATATCTCCCTTATTCCCATGAACAATAACCTTTTGGTTTAGAATCATTTGGTCATTTATTCCCCCAATTTTTGTGAACTTCAAGAATCCTTTTTCATCGATATATTTAACCATTAATCCAATCTCATCCATGTGTGCAGCAATCATTATCTTTGGACCTTTGTCCCCCTTTCTCGCAATTAAATTTCCAAATTTATCTGTATAGATTTCATCAACCATTGGTTCAAGTTCTTTTTTCATTAATTCCCTAACTCTGTCTTCTCTTCCAGAGATTCCTTTTTCTTCTGCAAGTTTTTTTAAGTATTCAACTGCACTCATCATATCACCACCTATAGTTTTAATTCTAATTTATCCAAATTAAATTTAAACTTTGCTAATTTTTGAATACAATAGATTACTCAAATTACCAATATCCCTTGGACTCAATTTAAAAACCCTCTCATCCACATTGAAATCAATATTTTCTAAGATTTTTTTTATCTTTTCTCTTTCAATGCCCAACTCATGGCATGAATCTATCAACGCTTTCTTAACTGTCTTATTCTTATGCTGGAACAAAGCCCTCAAAACATTCTCAAAAAACTCCTCATTCTCAACTTTAAATAAAGGTTCTCTCTTAACTATTTTCACTATTGCGGAATTTACTTTTGGTCTTGGAGAAAAAGCAGAAGGCGGAACTTTGCATATAAATTCAACATCCGCCTTGTATTGAACTGCAACACTCAACCTACTATAATCTTTTGTTCCTTCCTTTGCCACCATTCTTTTAGCAAACTCATACTGATACATCAAAACTGCAATATCAAAATTAGTTTTTAGCAATTTAAATGTTATGGGGGAGGATATCTGATATGGAAGATTGGCAACAACTTTATTAAAACCTAAGTTATTTAAATCAATCTTTAATGCATCCTCCCATATAATTTCAACGTTATCATATTTCTCCTTTATTTTTTCTGCATATGGCTTTAGCCCCTCATCTATCTCAATAACATATACTTTTTTGGCATTTTTAGCAAGTTCTTCAGTTAAAATACCCTTCCCTAAACCTATCTCCAAAACTATATCTTCTTTATTTATCTCTGCCTCTTCAACTGCTTTTTTAACAAAATTTTTGTCTATTAAGAAGCACTGTCCTAATTTCTTTTTAGGTTTGAACATTGTTTCACTTTTATTTTTTATAAACATGGATGTATCTTGTTAATTGGTTGTGAACATAGACATCGTAAAGTTCCTTCAAATCCATATCAATATCTATCTTCCTTGGTGCTGCAAAAACCAAATAACCGTCATCTTTAAGTACGTCTTTGAATTCCTTTAAGTAATTTTCAACATCTCCCTTTCTTGATGTTGAGATGCCATAAGGAGGGTCAGTTACTATTGCATCAACCTCATCTACGTTTAATTTATCTAAAAATTTTTTTACATCCTTTGCATTCCATCTTTCTATTGCTATTATTTTATTTTCTAAGTTATAAGATTCAAGGTTTATTTTTGTTCCTGACGTCATTCTCCAATCTATATCACTCCCTATCAATCTACAACCCATCAATCCTGCTTCAATCAAAAACCCACCAGTCCCACAAAATGGATCTAAAACAACATCTCCTTCTTTAACCCTTGCCAAATTCACCATAGCCCTTGCAAGCTTTGGTAGCATACAACCAGGGTGGAAGTATTTTCTCAAATGAGGTCTATTTTTTTGGAAGTATTCTTTATCTCTCATCTCTAATACATTGGATACAAAAAAGGCATCCTCCAAAATAACAACTCTAACTAATATATCTGGATTTTTTAGATTTACCTTTGCATTGGTTTTTGATTTTATAATAGCTCCAATTTCTCTCTCAATCCTTAATGAATCTATAGATTTGGTAAATTTATCTTTGTGGAGTTTTAAAACTCTAACGGCGTAAGATTTGCTCTCATCAATGTCAGGATAGCCCTTATTTTTTATAAACTCTTTAAATGAGTTTATAAAGTCATTTGTAATTTTATCTACCAAATTTATATCTCTCTCCTCTAAATTGTATCTGAATATTATCCTATGCCCTTCATCTATATATCCACTTCTTTTAACTATTTCTTTAGCTTTGCTATTTTCAGTTACAACGTATCTTTTTAATCTTTCAACACTACCGTTGTAATTAAAAATTTCCAATAATGCCATAAGCTCTCCATAAGGGATTTCTTCATGCTCTCCATTTAGAACATATCCAATCATAATTATCCCTCTTTATATTTGATTAATGCCTTTATAGCTAAAATTCCAAACAAAAATGCAAATATCCCAGCTGTAAATTCACCTGTTACTAAACCACTATAAATTCCAAACATCTTTAACCCCAAAATTACTGCAAACAGATAAGCATAGGATATATGGCATATTAAAGACCTAAATATAGCAATTATTAAAGATTTTTCTCCTTTTCCAATCCCTTGAAACATTGCAGATGTTGTTAAAATGAATGGTGTAAATAACAAATATAATGGAACTATTCTTAAAGCTTTAACAAGCTCTTTATGAATACCCATAGAAACCTCAGTATAGGTAAAGAGATAAGCTAAGATTGGGGATAAGAGCATTATTAAAGCAACTATAATAATTTCCATTAAAACCCCAATTTTTATTGTGTAAAAATAAGCTGTTTTTAATTTTTCAAAACTCTTTGCTCCATAAGTGGCTCCTATAACTGATGTAGTCCCACTCGCCAAACCTAACATTGGAATAAAACCAAACTCTGTTATCCTTAAAGCTCCAGTATAGACAGCTAAACCTCTACTATCTCCAACCATCATAATTATTGAAGTCATTATAAAAAATGATACTGCAACAGTAATCTCTATAAATGTTGAAGGAATGCCAACTCTAATTAAATCACCAATAATCTTTAAATTTGGCTTAAATTTTGATAATTTAACAGTAACATAACATGCTTTTTTTATAAACAAATTATAAGCCAAAATTAATAAAGAGACAGTTATAGCTATCAAAGTAGCATAACTTGCCCCACTTATCCCAAAGTTTAATAAGTATATGAATATTGGGTCCAAGATGATGTTTGTTAAAGTTCCTACAACACTTGCTATCATAACAATTTTTGTATTGCCCTCCCCCCTAAATATTCCATACAATGCATCGCAGATTGTAAATATAACAACTCCCAAAACTAATATTAGGACTTTCGCAAGCATATTCGAATATAATGATATAGCATTTATGATAAGATATTTCTACCACAACATTTTACTATTTTTCGAATAAAAATTGTTTATGGTGAGAATATTCTCAAAAAAGCGAATGCAATTGTTTATATACTCTTTCTTCTATTGTCAGAGTTTAATTCGTGTATAGAACTATCTAAAACATTACGCATTTTCGGAATAAACGTATCTCACGATACCATAAATCGAATTCTTTGGAATGAGGGTCTTAACCCACAAGAGAATCTATTTAACTTCATGAAAAACTTTATAACTCCCGAATATAACATTTTCGTTATAGATGATTTTGTTATAGATAAGTTTTATTCGAAATCAACAGAATTTACTTATTATTGTTGGAGTAATCTACATAAACGAGTAGTTATGGGCATGCATGTTGTTGATTGTATTGCTACGAATGGAAAGAACATCATTCCAATCGATTTAGAGTTTATGATAGACCAAGGGATGGAAAGACGAAGAATGATTTATGTAGGGAAATAATACTCTCTTTAGTTGAAAGGGGATTTAATATTCGATATATCTGCTTCGATAGTTGGTATTCGAGCAAAGAAAACTTAAAACTTATCGATAAGTTAGGTTTATTTTACCTCTGCAGAATTAAAAGGAACAGGAAGATAAACCTCTCCAAAAACGGTGAGTGGATTTCGATTAAAGAACTTGGAGAAATTCCTGAAAGTGGATTAATCGTTTATCTAAGGAAAGTAGGATATGTCAAACTCTTCTGCCTTTCCAAAAAACGGAAAGGCAGTATATTATATAACGAATAACCTATTTATGAGTTTCGGAGAATTTCAAGAGGTCAAAAAACGCCTCTTGGAGAATCGAAGAGTTCCACAGAGGAGTTAAACAGTGCTGCAATATTGGAAAATTTCTTCGTTAGAAAAAAGATTTCCAGTATTAGGACATATTTCGTTAGCTATGAGGGCTTTCTTTATTTTAGAGAAAAATTAGAATCGATAAAAAGATTACTTGGTATGAGTTTAGAAGAGAACTAAATCGAATAGCCGTTGGGAATGCCATAATCTCTTTATGTAAAGAAACTGGTTTATTGTTAATCTAAGTATTTAAATGTATTTGCGAAAGTCCTATTCCCAATAAAAATTAAGACACTAATTTAATTTTAATGCACACCCATAATAGATTTATATAAAGCAGTGGCTAAATGTAAGTTTATATTTTGAAATTTGACAATGATATCAGTATTATAACTTTATGAGGGATAATATGAGAATTGGTATTGTTGGTGGTGGTTTAGGCGGGCTTTTAACAACTGCCTTATTATCAAAGAATCATGATGTTGTTGTTTTTGAGAAATTGCCCTTTGTTGGAGGTAGATTTACAAATATAAATTATAAAGGGTTCCAATTAACAACCGGGGCTTTACACATGATTCCACATGGAAATGATGGGTATTTAGCGAAGTTGTTGAGAGAATGTGGATGTAATGTTAAAATAATAAATTCAAATCCAGACGGACTTTTCAGGGTGAATGGCAAAGATTATGCATACAAAGACCTATTCAACCTTGTAGGTTTAAAGGATAAATTAAAAGCATTAAAAATGGCGGCAAATTTAAAAATGGGTAATGTTGATAAAAGCATATCTTTTGGAGAGTTTTTGGAAAGTGTAGAGTTAGCGTTAAAGGTTGGAAATGCATTTACTGGTTGGGCGTTGAGTTTAACTGCCTACGAAACACCGATGGAAGAGATTATTGAGATGGCAAAAAACTACCACAAATTTGGAGGGCCAGGAGTTCCAATTGGAGGTTGTAAGGGAGTTATTGATGAACTCGTTAGGGTTATAAAAAACAACAATGGTGTTATAAAAGTTGAGTGTGAAGTGAAAGGCATTGAAATTGAAGATGATAAAGCCTACATTATTGGGGAAGAATTTAATGAGGAGTTTGATGTTGTTGTTAGCAATCTATCCCCAAAACTAACAGAAAAAATCTCAAATGTAAAGATAATAAAAGGAAAAGAGCCAAAACCATCAAAAGGAATAAAGATATGCGTTGCTACAAAAGAAGGATTAATAAAGCATAATGGAGTTCTTTTCACTCCTGAATGTGAGAGGATTAATGGCTTAAACCAAGTAACCAATGTAGATATATCTCTCGCTCCTGAGGGTTATCATTTAGTCATGACACACCAAACACAATTAACAAACAACGTAAAAAAGGAGATTGATTTGGGTTTGGAGGATATTGAGAATTTATTTAACGGCAAAGATTATGAGATATTGCATATCCAATCTTATAGGGATGAATGGCCAGTAAATCATGCATCAAATGGAACAGATTTGGATAATGTTATAAATGATAGATTGTATTTGGTAGGGGATGGAGTTAAAGGAAAAGGGGGAATTGAGGTTGAAGGAATTGCCATGGGAGTTATGAAGGTTGTTGAACACATCAATTTGCTGAATAAAACCAATTAATTCCTCTCAATCCTTATGCTCCCATAACCATCCACAATAGTGTGGTAATTTGGTGGAATAACAATTGTTGAATCATATTCCTCAACTATTGCAGGTCCATCAAACCTTGCCCCAGGTTTAAGTTTATCCCTATTGTAGATTGGGGTTTCTTCCCATCCATTGGTAAAGTAAACTTTTCTATAACTTTCAGGTTTTGGGATATACTCTTTTATCTCATTGTATTTTATCTCTGGCTTTGTTAATAAACCAATAATTGTAACTCTTGCATTAACAAATTCAACATCCTCATCCAATGAACTAAATTTATAAATTGCCTCATGTTTCTTGTGGAAATTATTTATAACCTCCCCCAAATCCCCAGTCCATGGGATTGTTATATCATACGATTGCCCTTTATATCTAACATCAATTTGCTTAATTATTTTTATCTCATCAAAACTTCCAACCTCTTTAATTCCTTCTTCTATCAATTCAACAAATATATTTTCTACTTCTTCCTCATCAACTTCATCTGCATCCTTTAATATACTTTTAACTTTATCAACTCTGCAATCAGATAGCAAAAGCCCCAACGCAGAGAAAACCCCACATGAAGGAGGAATTAATATTGATTTAATTTCCATCTCCTCCGCCAACTCAACACCATGCAACGGCCCTGCCCCCCCCAAAAACATACATAACAAAGTCCCTTGGGTCATATCCTCTCTCTACCGTAACTATTCTTAATGCCTTTGCCATTGCTGTATTTGCCAATTTTATTATTCCCAATGCAACATCTTCTATACATTCCCCAATCTTTTCCGCCAATTTTGATATTGCCTTCTCTGCCAAATCCTTCCTTAATGTTATTGTCCCTCCACTGAGTTTGCCTCCCAATCTTCCAAGAATTAAATTTGCATCTGTTATTGTTGGTTTATCATTTCCCTTTCCATAACAAACAGGCCCAGGGTCAGCACCAGCACTTATTGGACCAACTCTTAATGCATTTCCTTCATCAATCCATGCTATAGTCCCCCCACCAGCACTAACCTCTGCTAAATCAATAAATGGAAACCTAACAGGATATCCAGAGCCTTTAATTAACCTTCCAGCATGAACTTCTCCACCGACCTCATACTCATTTGTTATTAATGGAGTGTGGTTGATTATTGTTGATGCCTTTGCAGTAGTTCCCCCCATATCGAAGCCAATAACTTTCCCATCTCCCAAAATTTTTGAGTAATAAGATACTGCAATCGCCCCAGCAGCAGGACCAGATTCAATAAATGCCAACGGCCCATAACTCAAAACAACTACTGGAATACCTGTTTTTTGTTGTAACTTATCTGCATTTTCCTTGCTCATATAAGTGACGAATATCACATCTGGCTTAATTTCAAGAACTCTTTCTACATTTGGTTCTTCTCCTGGCTTTCCACTTCCAACTCCAGGTTTTTGTAAAAGTTCTTTATGTGCTATTAGATATGGCATTCCTTTCCAATATTTCTTCTCCACTCCTGTTATTCCACAAATCTTATCAGTTGCGTTTAAATAAACTGCCAATCTTAATGCCCCTGGACCATAGCAAACGATTTTATCGACATTTTTAGGAACTTCAACCTCTCTACCTAATATATCGGTTATTTTTACCGTTTCTTTTATTTCTGCTGTAGATTCTTGCTTTTCATTTACACATCCGCAGAATCCTACTATAATAATGGTTATTGCTAATAAACCAACTAATCTCTTTATCATCTATACCACCATTAACATCATATTTTCTTAGCAACAATCATCTTTGCTTTTCCAAAACACCCAAATCGAAGCGAATCCTTCGGATTCGCTGACTTACGAAAACTCTTCGAGTTTTCGTCAAGTCCTAAAAGTTCAGGCATATCTGTAACCTCCAAGATTTTAAAGCCTAAATTCTTTAAATATTCTAAATAATCGTTGAGATTTAAATCCTCCTCAAACGTGTATCTTATTCTACCCTTATTAAGCCCTTCTGGCTTAGAGAAGTTCCATTCCATGTTGTTTAAATAATCTTCAATTCCTTCTTCTTTATCTGGGAAGAATTGCTTATTTATAAACAATCCTCCTTCATTTAGAGAATTATAAACCTTCTCTGCAATCTTTGGATTCTTTCCACCTGGATTGTAAGAGGTGAAGATTATATCATAGCCCTTTCCAATATCATCCTTATAAAAATCTCCAGTAATAGTAAAGACATTCTTTGCATTGTATTTTTCAATGAATTTTTTTGTTTCCTCAACAACGTTTGGCAAATCAAAGACATAGCATTTTAAATTTTTATTTAGCATACTAAACCCTATTGCATACAATCCATGCCCTCCACCTAAATCAAGAAGTTTTTTGGCATTTTTAAACTCCCCATATTTTGCTATATAACTTAAAACCTTCTGCAACTCCCAACACTTGCATTCATCTGCCATTCTTCTAACAACCTTTGGAAAAAAGCTATTAACATCCGTATTTTGATAATTATCTTTATTTTTTAAAATATCAGATAGATTTTCCCAATTTTTGATATTCTCAAAATAACTGTAGATTGGATTGATTATGCTGTAATTTGAATCCTTTTTTAGGTAAATGTTGGTTATCTCAGCATTTTTGTAATAAACTCTCCCACCTACAACCTTGCTATCAATTAAACCAAGATCATTTAGGATTTTTAGCATATATTCCATTAAAATCAAATCAGCATCTAAAATCTCTGCCAATTCCTCAGCAGTTTTAAAACTACTCAAATACCCAAATAAATTTAAATCAATAGCCGTTTTTAACAAATAAAAAATCCTTGCCTTCAAATAGACTTCATCAAATAGTTTCAATACCTTTTCTGGATTTTCATTAGGACATTTTAGAAGAGCCATATTATCACCAAAATAAATTACATCACTTATTTTAACTTATTTTTAATAATTAATCCTACAAATACTAAACAGATTATTAACAAGATTGCATATAAATGTATCATGTTTTTATTATTGCCGGTATCTTCAATATTTGTATAAAAATAGTCAATTCCATTCCCTACATTAACAACAACATACTTTCCATCAGAACTCATATAAACCTCATCAATCAACCCTTCATATAGTCTCCCATTTATAAGTTCTTTAAATTTATAATGCCACAGAACATCTCCCCTATTGTTAAATATAAAGATATCTCCATTGTTATATCTTGCCAAGATATATCTCCCATCCGGTGTTATATAAACTGATTCAATCTTTCCAGCAATGTAATTTTTTTCATAACTCCACAATAGATTTCCTTTATTGTTATATAAAAGCACTTTCGCTGAAACATTTCCTCCATAGGCAGATGAAGAAGGGGGGACTTCCAGTTCCTATAACAATATATCTCCCATATGGTGTCATGGAGAATGCTGTAATAATATTTCCACTGTATGTACCGTTACACCATAGTAAATTACCTTTATCGTTAAATACCAATACACTACTACTTGATGGAAGTATTTCAGGCTCTTCTCCTCTATATACATCATAGATTACAATGATATATTTATCATCAGAAGATGTGAATATTGACCTAACACTATACCATTTTGAAACCCATGTTGTGTTTTTAAATGTTGTGAATTCATTATTTCCCATTACATAACTCCATAACAACTTTCCCTTATTATTAAATACGTGTAGTATGGTATTACCACTTTTATTAAAAGTTTCAGATATAATATAACTTCCATTAGAACTTATATAAGACGGGCATTTGTTTGTTATGTTCCATAATAAATTACCTTTATTGTTAAATAGATAGGTTTTATTTTTACATCTTGTAAAAATGTATTCTCCATCAGCCACCATTGAAATAGAGACAATTCTATCGCTTATATTTTTATGCCACAATAGTCCATTTTTTTGGTTAAAAAAATAAATGTTACAGTCATTATCTGTCGCTAAAATGTATTCTCCATCAGGAATTATGGAAATTGAAGATATATGCCCTCCTACATTATAATACCACACCATCCACACTGATGCACCACTATTATCAAACAAATAAACATTATTCTTATCGCCAATTACAATAAATTTACCATCTGGTGTCATAGAAATTGAACCATAATAATTTGTTTTATATCCCCATAGTAGTTCTCCTTTATTATTAAAGAGGCATATATAAAAGAGATTATCTCCCCTATCTCGAACTGCTGCGGTGATATACTTTCCATCTTCACTCATTGCAATTGAATCAATATCAATAAATTTACTGCTATAACTCCATCCTCCACATATATTTTCACAAAATACTGATGTTAAATGTAAAAAGATTCCAATTAAAAGAGTTCCCATTATAAACTTCTTCATCTTCAAACCCTTTTAAAAATATATTATTTAAACTCCAACTTCTTAAATCCTCCTAATTTCTCTTTCATTGCACTATAAACTGGCCTTCCAACCAAGAAGGTAAATATCTCATCTGCCTTTTCCTCTGGGTTTATATCTTTAAATCTGTCTGGGTAGACAACCTTTCCAATGTAGTAAGCATCTGCTAACGCTGTTCCTATATTTGTTGTGTAGAAGTTGTATGGCAATAAGCCATAAACCTCCCTATTCTTAAATGCCTTTAATGAATTGTAGAATTCTGGATTCTTCTTATAATCCTCAACAACTAAACTCAACCCACCTTCATCAACAAATATTATATCCGGATTCCATTTTAAGAGTTGTTCTTTTGTTATGAATGCATGCCCCTCTTTACCTAACTCATCTGCAACGTTCTTTGCATTAACAGCAACAAATGGTGGATATTTACATTGAGTACTATCAATTCCATGCTTTCCTTTGTATCCAATACCTCCAACATAGACACTTGGCTTCTTATCGTCTGGAATATCCTTTGTTCTCTCATTCAAATCATTTTGACAATCTTTTATGAATTTAATGACTTCCTCTGCTCTACCTTCTTTACCCAATATTTTTCCAGCAAGTTCTAATGATTTAAATAAATCTTCGTTGTTGAATGTTGCCAACTGTCCATAACTCAAAACAACAACTGGAATACCTGTTTTTTGTTGTAATGCATCAACTTCATCCTTTGGCATGTATGTTACAAATATTACATCCGGCTTAACTTGAATAATTGCTTCTGGGTTTGGTTTTGGACTTGGACCTCCTTGTCCTATTGTTGGTAGTTCAGTAAGTTCCGGATGAGCAATTCTATAGGGTCTTCCCCATGGTGTCCATTTCTTCTCCGCATCCTCAACTCCAACAACCTTATCTGTTGCATTTAAATAGATAATCAACCTCAAACATCCCGGACCGCAGCATATTATTTTATTAACCTCCTTTGGAATCTCAACCTCTCTTCCATATAAATCGACTATCTTTACCATTCCAGCGTCTTCACTTACAGGTTGAACCTTTTTTTCAACCGTATTTTGCTCCATACACCCACAAAATCCTACAGCAACAATTAAGATTGTTAATAAACTCATTAACTTTTTTATCATATCATCACCATTTTGTGCGATAATATAATACTGAAAATAATTATTATATAAATAATTTTCTAACTAATTGGGTGTCTCTAAGATGTTATCGTTATAGTATTATAGTATAGCCTTACTTATAATCATGTTAGGTAATGATACTTGAAGATGAGCGTTTATTGCACATTCCTCCTGGAAGTAGTAGAACGGGGGTAAAATTTAAAGATGTTGCCAATAAAATTGATTGGATGGAAAGGAATTACTACCTGTGTGGGAAGCATGATAAACATATAAAAACTGTAAAAGATTTATATCTTATGGTTCAAAACATCATCCAAAAATTATTGGAGAATATTTAAAACAAATTCTTATAAAAGAGGTGTCTATCTTGAAGAAATACAAAAATATGTATCCAGATAAAAATGGAAAGTATGGGATTTATGGTGGTAAATTCATTCCTGAAACATTGATGCCTGCAATTGAGGAATTAGAAGAGGCATTCACAAGATTTTGGATAAACAATGAGGGTAATTTTAGGGAGGAATTTGAGAGTTATTTAAAGGAATATGTTGGAAGACCTACCCCACTTTATTATGCAAAAAGATTGAGTGAGTTACTTGGATGCAAAGTCTATCTTAAGAGAGAGGACTTGGCTCATTTAGGAGCACATAAAATAAACAACGCCATTGGGCAAGCGTTATTGGCAAAAAGAATGGGAAAAACAAGAATTATTGCTGAAACTGGTGCAGGACAGCATGGAATAGCAACTGCAGCGGCGGCAACAAATTTAGGCTTAGAATGTGTAATTTATATGGGAAAGAAGGATATGGAAAGGCAGAAGTTGAATGTTTTTAGAATGGAGTTGATGGGAGCGAAGGTTGTTCCTGTTGTCAGTGGTTCCCAAACATTAAAGGATGCTGTAAATGAAGCATTGAGGGATTGGGTTACAAATGTTAGGAATACTTATTATTTGATTGGCTCTACTCTCGGACCTCATCCATACCCAATGATGGTTAGAGAATTCCAAAGAGTTATTGGAAAAGAGATTAAACAACAAATTCTTGAAAAAGAAGGAAGATTACCAACTTGTATTTTAGCATGTGTTGGAGGAGGAAGCAACTCAATTGGAGCATTTTATGAGTTTTTAGATGATGATGTAGAATTGTATGCAGTTGAGGCAGGAGGGAAAGGGGTAGAAACAGGAGAGCATGGGGCATCCCTATGTGCTGGAAGAGTTGGGGTTTTACATGGAACAAAGATGTATGTTAAGGAGGATGAGTTTGGGCAAATCGAGGAGAGTTACAGTATCTCTGCTGGTTTGGATTATCCAGGAGTTAG
The DNA here is from genome assembly GCF_000243455.1 of Methanotorris formicicus Mc-S-70. Taxonomy (NCBI): domain Archaea; kingdom Methanobacteriati; phylum Methanobacteriota; class Methanococci; order Methanococcales; family Methanocaldococcaceae; genus Methanotorris; species Methanotorris formicicus. The sequence goes on from NZ_AGJL01000013.1 coordinate 17,541, forward strand.
CCCAGAACTTTCATTCTTAAAGGATAAGGGAAGGATAAAACCAGTTTATGTTACTGATGATGAGGCATTAGAGGCATTTCAGTTGCTATGTAAGTTAGAGGGTATCTTACCTGCATTGGAGAGTTCCCATGCAGTATCTTATGCATTTAAATTAGCAGAGAAATTGGATAAAGATGATATAATTGTTATAAATCTCTCTGGAAGAGGAGATAAGGATGTTCAAACTGTTGCTAAGGCATTAGGGAAGATATTGTAAATTATAACTTGGTGAAAAAATGAGTAGATTAGCGGAGAAATTTGAGGAATTAAAAAATAAAAATGAGAGGGCATTAGTTGCATTTTACGTTGGAGGAGATCCGAATTTGGAAATATCAAAGGAGGCACTTGGGGTTATCGCAAATAATGCAGATATCATTGAGATAGGAATTCCATTCTCAGACCCAGTGGCAGATGGCCCAACGATCCAAAAGGCAGATGTTAGGGCATTAAACAAGGGAATGAATCCATTAAAGGCATTTGAAATTATTAAGGAGTTGGATAAAAAAACACCGAACACACCTAAGGTATTCTTAACTTATTACAACATCATCTTCAACATGGGAGAAGAGGAGTTTGTAAAAAAATGCAAAGAATGTGGAATTGATGGGCTTGTAGTTCCTGATTTACCAATTGAAGAGGCAGAGAACTTATACAACACCTGCAAAAAATATGACGTTGATTTAATATTCTTGGTTGCTCCAACGACACCAGACGAGAGGTTAAAGAAAATCTTGGAGAAATGCAGTGGGTTTGTTTATGTTGTTTCAGTAACAGGAATTACTGGAGTTAGGGAGAAGGTTCAGGAGGAAACAAAGGAACTTGTTAAAAGAGTTGCAAAATATTCAAATGTTCCAATATGTGTTGGATTTGGGATTTCAAAGAAGGAGCATGTTGAGGAGATAACAAAATATGCAGATGGTGCTATTGTAGGAAGTGCAATAGTTAGGATTGTTGAAAAGTATTTGAATGAAAATGGAGAAATTAAAGATAAAGAGGCATTTTTGAAAGAATTGGAGGAATTTGTTAAAGAATTAAAAGAAGGAACAAAGAAAAAAGAAAAAATAAAAGTAAGGATTAGAACTTAGTGCAAAATTTACTGTAGTATTCTTCCACAAATTCCACGTAACCTTCATTGTTTATCAACCTATTATGTAAATTTAAGACAAAATCTGCATCCAATCCTTTATTTTTAACATACTCTACAAATAATTTTTCAATACTTGAGTATTCTGGGATGTCATATTCAATCTCCTCATCATCAACAACCCTTATATTGTACCATAGTGTTTTATCCTTCAATACATCCAAAATCTTTCCAAATTCCCTTTTAACAACCCCATGGACAATAGGTTTTGATGCATTTGATAAGTTATTGATGAATTCCTTAAACTTTTCTTCTGAATCGATGAAGATCTCAAAGAAGTCCCTGCATTTTATGTTTATATTTTCAACCCTAATAAAATCCACGTCATTTTTATCAAAATCTCCACTCATATCAACAACATAAAACCCCTTTCCGTTCTTTTCATAGTCCTTATATTCATCTCTTCTTATGATTTCTGTTGAACCACTATATGCTAAAACTCCCCCGTTCTCCAAATTATCAATTATTCTATTGTGTATGTGCCCCATTGCGTAATAACTAAACTCTGGAAGTTCGCTCTTTTCTAATTCGTAATCTGGTACATAAGGATTTATCCCCTGATGCATGATGAGGATCTTCTTTCTGTATTCTTTTGATGCATTTTCTAATGTTTTGAGTTTTTTGATGAGATTTTCTTTACCTATTTTTGAGTGGTAATTAATCCCCCCAATAAACACACCCTCATGGATATGAAATTCCCTTTTTACAAAAGTTTTTATATACTCACCCAACAAAACCAGTGGGGTTTCTTGGAACTTTCTCTTTGGAAGATCATGATTCCCTAAAACAATATAAACCGGAATGCCATTTTCTTTTAACCTTGAAAACCCCCTAATCGCTGTTGATAATGCCTTTATCTGTGGTCTGCTATTTTCAAACAAATCTCCACTATGGACAACAAAATCAGGCCTTATTTCCAAAATCTTCTCTATGCATTCATTAAAGGAGTCGTAAATATCCTTTTCCCTATCATCTAAATTATACTGCCTATATCCTAAGTGGTTGTCTCCAATATGGACGAATTGCATAGTAACACCCAAATTTTTTAATAGTTATTTAGAATTAATTGATTTATAAATTTCCTCTAAAACCATCTCAACTGCCTTATCAACTGCGTTTTTAACATCTTCACTTAATCCTATCTTAATTTCTGGCATTGTGATTTCCTTTGCTTGACATCCAATTATTACAACATCTATACCCTTTTTACTTACATCTATTAGATAAGGTGCCAACGGTGTGCCGTGTGCATCGAAGGTATATTTGTTTATGTTTGGAAGTTCATCAACATCCACTTTTTTCAAAGTTCCCGGTTTTAATCCAAAGTCAATAACATCAACAACAATAATCTTCTTTACCTTTGCCTCCTCATCTAAGATAGACATTAGATAATATGGTGCTCCAGTTCCAGCATCTATAAGTTCCACATTTTCTGGCAAATCCATCTTTTCCAATCTTGAGATTACTTCATATCCAAACCCATCATCCGCAAATAATAAATTCCCACACCCAAAAACCAAGATTTCTTTTTGTAGTGATTTCGGAAGCATTTTATCACCATTAAAACTATTCCTCATCCTCTGGTTTAACCCTTGCAATTGTTATATATCCAGTATGCCCAACCATCCTTGTTGATGGCCTAACACCTTTTTCACTAATCTCTATCTCCCTAACAAGGCATTCGTATGTATGGATGTCAAAGAATCCATGTTCCTTTAAAGCCTCAACTGTCTTTTTTGCCTGTTCTATGTATGGAACATATGTTGCTATTCTTCCCCTTGCTTTATTTAATGCCTTTTTTGCATGTGGAACAACGTTCCATGGATCAGGCATATCTAAGACAATGGCATCCACGTCCTTCTCTTCAATACCTTTAGTAACATCTCCTATCTTTTGGATGACGTTGTATAATCCATCCTCTTCCTCCAAATTTTCATCCTCATCCTCTTCATCCAATCCAATAATTTTTTGGTTCTTCCTTACTAACCCAACAATTTCTAAATTCTTTCTTGCAACCTTTGCAAACTCAGGTCTTTTTTCATAGGTTATAACCTTTCCAGTTTTACCAACAGCGTTGGCAAGGTATATGGTCAAAGCACCAGATCCAGTACCTGCCTCAACAACAGTCTCTCCTTCACGAACACCCAAATAAGTAATGATAAGCCCAATATCTTTTGGAAGTAAAGTTGTTACTGTCCTCTTCATTTTTTTAACGATATCGTAAATTGTGGGTTCAACCAAATAAAATTCATGCCCCTTATGGGATTTTAAAACAACACCTTCCTTTTTTTCCTTTAAGTCCACCAAACCCAAATCGTTCCCAAATCTATCTAATTTTTTGTCTATTAGATATTTTTTCTCCCTTTCATCAATAAGCATCTTTTTTCTTATCATTGTTTCACCTATTCTTTATTTCATATAATCCATGAGTGTTTTTGTTTTATTTTCTTTATTCTCTTCCAGTATTCTCTTTGAGGTTTTCCAACTTTTTCTCGCAATTTTTGGGAGTTCTCCAAACTCCCCTACATAATGTTTTAAGAAATTTATCGTTTTTGGATCTGATGGATAACCACTACCAATCTCCCCATATTCTTTCTTATAATGTTCAATTATTTCATCCCTTGTTACTTTTGCAATGATTGATGCAGATGAGACAATTGGATATTTTTCATCTGCCTTATGTTCCGCTATTATCTTAGGGGTTTTGTCAATCATCTTAGCCTTTAATTGATTTGCAAATGCCTTTGCATTACTACTACATGCATCCACGTATATTTCAAAATTTCCCTCAATTTCCTTTAAAAATCCATTTGCTATCTTTGAGAATGCATTTAATTCAATCTTATTTAGGTTCTTAGTTTTCATTAATTCATCCAATTTTTCTGGTTCAATTATTATCGTTTTTATTTTCCCCATCTCCCCTATTAATCGGAATAGTTTTTTCCTCCGGTTCTTTGTTAATTGTTTACTGTCTTTTACACCCAAATCTTCAAGTTCTTTAATTTTATCCTCTTCAATTGCAACACCTGCAACAACCATGGGACCCAAAACAGGACCTCTTCCAGCCTCATCTATACCTACAATAATTTTCTTATCTTTCATCTTACCAACCATATTACTTTATAATGAAAGTTTTTCATCTACTGCAATATTTAAATTCATACTACTATTTTGAGATCAATTTTTCGCATAAGTGGATAAAAACTTATAAAAATTATGAGTTATAGATAATCTATCATGATTAATTGTTATAAATAAGTTTTTGAGATGGTGAAAATATGATTTCAAGGGAAGAGATGTTGGAGATTTTTGAAGGATACAATAAAGATGAGATAACTATCGCAACACTTGGAAGCCATACATCATTGCATATTTTAAAAGGGGCAAAATTGGAAGGATTCTCAACAGCAGTCATTACAGTTAAAGGAAGAGATATTCCATACAAGAGATTTAAGGTTGCTGATAAATACATATACATTGATAATTTTGCAGACATTTCAAAGGAAGAAATTCAAGAAAAGTTGAGGGAAATGAACGCTATAATAGTCCCACACGGTTCTTTTATTGCATACTGTGGATTGGACAATGTTGAAAACAACTTTAGAGTTCCAATGTTTGGTAATAGGAAAATCTTAAGATGGGAGGCAGAGAGAGATTTGGAAGGGAAACTTTTGAGGGAGAGTGGTTTAAGATTGCCAAAAAAATACAACAACCCAGATGAGATAGACGGGCCAGTTATGGTTAAGTTTCCAGGAGCGAGAGGAGGAAAAGGTTATTTTGTTTGCTCATCAAAAGAGGAATTCGATGCTAAAGTGAAGCAGTTAAAGGAAAGGAGTATTTTAGCTGATGAGGATGTTGAGAAGGCACATATTGAGGAGTATGTTGTTGGAACAAACTTCTGTATTCACTACTTCTACTCACCACTAAAAGATGAAGTTGAACTTATGGGAATGGATAGAAGGTATGAGTGCAATATAGACGGACTTGTTAGGATTCCTGCAAAAGACCAATTGGAAATGGATATTAATGCATCCTACGTCATAACTGGAAATATTCCTGTTGTTATTAGGGAGAGTTTGTTGCCACAAGTGTTTGAAATGGGAGATAAACTGGTAAATAAGGCAAAAGAAATAGTTCCACCAGGAATGCTTGGTCCATTCTGTTTGCAGAGTTTGTGCAATGAGAACTTGGAGTTAGTTGTTTTTGAAATGAGTGCAAGAATAGATGGAGGAACAAACAGTTTCATGAATGGAAGTGCCTACTCCTTCCTATACCATGGAGAGCCATTAAGTATGGGGCAAAGAATAGCAAGAGAGATAAGAATGGCTTTAGAGTTGGATATGGTGGATAAAATCATCTCCTAAATCAATTTTTAAGTTTGAATATATTGATTATTTATAAAAAATTAATGTTCATTCATATGCATGGGTTTTTTCAACAACGTTTCCCCTTGGCTCAACCTCTTCAAAGATTTGGGCTTCAAATTTGTATATCTTAACCCTCTCATCTAACCACACATCTGGCGGAAGCCCTGCCTTAAGGCATAGATTTGCTAAGTATTCTTCAACATCCCATCCCCACTCAACAGGAACTTGTGGTAACAACAACCCCCTATAAACTCCATATTCAATAATTAAACCATCCCTTCCAATTTTAATTTTTTCCAAGTATTCCCTTGGATGAGATACTTTAATTAATTGAGGAGGCGTTAAAATACTAACCTCAACAACTATATTACCCATTTCCTCCAAAGTTACTGGTGGGAATCTTGGGTCGCTAAGGGCTGAACTTATTGCAGCCTCCCTTAAAGCCTCTATTAATGGCATAATTGGTTCTGGGATTCCAATACATCCTCTCAAATCATGGTCTGGATACGTATGGAGAGTCACAAATGCCCCTCTCTTTTCATTAAATTTTGATGGATAGTCATTTACAACCAATTCGTATCCAGAAAGGTGGCTTTCAATTATACTCCTTGCAAATTTTACGGCAAATATGCCTTCTTCAAATGTTAGTTTCAAATTTCCACCCCGCTAAAAATATATAAATATTTTGTTTTTAATTGTTTATTTAACTTTCCTTCCGTATAACTCAGTTCCTAAATTTAGATAATATTTTCCCAATTCCATATTGAAATGTTTTAAGTTTAGGTATTTTGCCTCATGATCTTCAAGATAGATTGCCCTATCTCCGCATGCGGTTAATAAATCCAAACTACTTGTGACAATAATAAAACTTGAGGTTAATTTCTCCCTTTCATTCATTATTATCTCTGCTAAGGACTTAACCCCTTCAAACCACTTTGATAACAGCCCACTGACGAGCAAATTAACCGCTGAATTGTCCTCATCTATTAGTATTAAATCCATCTTTGCATTTAAAGCCCTTTGTATTTGGTATGCCATTGTCATTGAACCAGAGGCAGTTCCATAAACCTTTTTTGGATTGCCTTTTATTCCCTTTGGCAGTTTTTGGAAGAATAAACTTATATCCTGCCCATTCATTTGCATAGTTCCTGTTGTCGCCTTTGAAACCTTGTTTGTTGTTATTATATACTCTCTCCCATCGCCTATAAGATGATCATCCTGCCCGCTCTCTATCGCCTCTAAAAGCGTTGATTTTCCTTGTGTATTCCTCCCTGTTATAATAAATATCTCTCTCTTTTTAATTCCAAGACCAGTTATAACATTTCCATCAAACAACTCCACTTCTATTGGATTTAGTTCCATGGGGGTTTTAAATTCAACATTAACTCCTTTTTTAGGTCCTGCTATCCTATAATGTCTTCTTATTCTTGTATATTCCCTTGCTGGTTTTGAATTATCTCCAATAAAACAAACCAATCCTAATTCATCCAACCTATTCCTTAAATCTTTTTGATTAACTATGTTGAGAGTTTCTTTTTCAAGGTCTTTGTATGGAATTTTTTGGATAAATTCATTTAATTTTCCCGCCAGTTCATCGATTTCAGTTGCTATTGTTTTTGTATCTTTATCCTCAAAAATCATCCTCAAAAGTAAATGCAAATTTTCATTCTCTATGTGGTTGTATCTATCCGCCCTCCACAAATCACTACCGATATTTAAATCACAATTTGCCAATGTTATTGGCTCATATAATGCCTCATACCTCCTTGATAAACTGCCAGATAAAATAGAAAAGCCCCCTTTTCTTATTTGCTCTTTTATGCGTTTTATTATATATCCAGTTGATCCCTCTATGCCATATTTATTTAAACCCAAAAAATCCTCTCTCTTAAAAACAAACGGCAGGGTAACCTTTAACTTTCCATCTGCCTGCTTAGCAACATAAAATAGTTTATTTTTATTAGATTTTGTTAATTTTTTTCTATCCAAATGTTCTGTTTTTATCCCATTTATAATATCATCAATTAGGGAAAATTTGTTCTCCCCCATATATTTCACTCAAATAATTTATCTATGGTATCATTATCTATCTCAAATCTAAATTTCTTTGCTTTGTATATTCTTTTTGCCCTAACATCCTCTAAAACCAAATCACTCTCAACTAAGTTAGCGTCTTCCAATTTTTTTAAATGGGCATAAACAACAGGTCTCGATAGATTAAGTTCCTTTGCTAATTCATATATGTTCCAAGGTCTTTGATTTAATAAGTAGAGAATTTTAATCCTTATTGGATTTGATAAAGCATCGCCCATCTTCACAATTTTTCCCAATGAGAGTTTTTCTCCCTCATTAATTTTAAAATTCATAAAAATCACATTTTTACATTAGATTTATTCAATTTCTTCCCATTTTTTCTTTAGTTCTTTAACGGTTTCTTTTATCTCTTCAACATCCTTTTCCATTTTTACCAATCTCTCATTGTCGGCATTTGATTTTTTAAACATTTGATATGCCAACATTAAAATTATGACAATCATCAAAATCAGCAAAATATAATCAACTATAATCCCTCCTCCAAATAGATGGTTTCCAGCACTTTGCATTGAAACACCGTATCCATAAGGCATTCTACCACCACAAAAAATAATTTTAAAAATAAAATAATTATTTTATTTAAAATTTATTTATATATTATTTTTATGGTGTCAATCTTTGCCTGTCTCTTGGGAACATTACACACTCTCTTATGTTTTCTTGTCCTGTTAGAACCATTGTAAACCTATCTGCTCCAAGACCCCAACCAGCATGTGGCGGCATTCCATATTTAAATGCCTCTAAGTAGGAACCAAAGCCCTCTGGGTTCAATCCCTGATTTTTTATTCTCTCAACCAACAAATCATACAAGTGTATCCTCTGAGCCCCTGATGAAATCTCCAAATCCTTATACATCAAATCAAATGCTTTACATATTTTTGGGTCTTTTTCATTTGGCATTGTGTAGAATGGTCTTGTTTCAGTTGGCCAATCAACTATAAAGTAGAGGCCTCCCATCTCTTCTCCAATTGCCTTTTCTGCTGCCCTTGACAAATCATCTCCCCACTCCAATTCAACACCCTTTGCATTTGCAATATCTATTGCCTCATCGTAGGTTAATCTATCAAATCTCTCATTTGGAACTTCCAAATCAACGCCCAATAACTCCAATTCCTTCTTTCTATTTTCATAAATATCCATAAATGCATTATAGACAACTTTTTCAAGCATCTCCATAGCATCCCTATCATCACAAAATGCCATCTCAACATCAATAGATACCGCCTCGTTTAAGTGTCTTCTTGTGTTGTGTTCTTCCGCTCTAAATATTGATCCTATCTCAAATACTCTATCGAGTCCAGTTCCCATTAACATCTGCTTATATAACTGCGGACTCTGCCCTAAAAATGCCTCTTTTTCAAAGTAAGAAATTGGGAATAACTCTGTTCCTCCTTCTGTACAACTTGCCACAAGTTTTGGAGTGTTTACTTCAACAAAACCATTCTCGTAAAATGTCTTTCTAACTGATTTTAACATCTCGCTCCTAATTTTGAATATTGCCTGTATTTTTGGTCTTCTCAAATCTAAAAATCTGTTATCCAATCTTGTGTCAATATCTGCTGAAACTTTCTCTGCTGGGTCTAATGGGAGAGGAGTTGCTGCTTTATTCAATATTCTTATCTCAATTGGAAGGATTTCAAATCCTGATGGTGCTTTTTCATTTGCTACAACCTTCCCTTTTATTGCAATCACATCTTCTTTTCCAATCTCCCTTGCTTTTTTAAATATCTCTTCTCCAACTTTCTGCTTTGGAACTACAACCTGTATTGTTCCTTCTCTATCCCTCAATATAATAAATATTAACTTTCCCAATTTTCTTATTGCATGAGCCCATCCCATTATTGTAACTTCTTCTCCATCCATTTCTGGTGTGATTTGGGATGAGTAGTGTGTTCTTCTCCAATCTCCTAACATTACTATCACCAATACCCAATGTTCAATGCACCACATATATAATAAAAAATATTATTTAAATCATTCGCACTAAAATCAATGAAATATCTAATATTAACCGTAATTCCCATCACAAATTTAAATATTTATTTAATTGAATTAACTTCATCTAACACTTTAAGATTATAAGCGATTGTGAAGAGTAAGAGCTTAACACTCAGCCCTTTCTTGCTTACAGCGTGAATATGCTTAGAAAACATCGCAACTAACTTTGAGAAGTTGGTCTCAATGCTTTTTCTCAACTTATTCAATATTTTATACTTTGTTCTCTCTATAAACGATTTAATCATGTTTTCGCTTGCGGTAGCAAGCGAGTAGCAAACTCGAAGAGTTTGCCTAATTTCTTTTTATCGCTTCGAAATAAACTTTCCCCTGCCTTAATAAGTTTTCGAAGCCCTTATCTATATATCCTTTGTCTCCGATTATACTGCAGTTCATAAATTCCCGAACAAACCCTCTAAAATTTTCTTTTAGAATGTCCAAATCATGCTGATTTGCAGGATTTATGGATATCAACATTAGATACAACCCATCGGTAATATAAGTTGCTTTGTATCCATAATACCACAGTCTTTTCGATGGGTTATATCCAACACTGCCGTTTTTTTAATAAGTTCCGAGTATCCAATTTTTTCATGTCTTCCCTTCCTTACGGATTTTTTCGTTTCAATTGGGATTGTATCTATGAATAATAAACAATTTTTGTTTAGGAAAGTCTTTTGAATCTCGAATAAAAGTTGTTCATATCTATTTATTCGTTCAACAATCTTGTTATATCTAATTTTTGTAAATAGTCCTAAATATTCGATTAGTATTTCATAATCCCTCTTATAAACTCCCGAAAAGTATATCATACAAAGAACCGAAAAGATTATTAAGTCTAAGAGAGATATTTTCTCTCTGCGTGTGTATGGCGATTTGTATTTGACGACTATTAGGTAAAACTTAGCTCGCATAAGATTTATTAAACGCTTAATTCTCGGAATTTTAGATTTATCTACGATGTTATTACCTCCAACTATTTTTTTGTAGTAATCTATAATCATATAGTTATATATTTATCTATTTGATGGGAACTACCGTTAAAAATTTATCAAAGGATGATTTGGAAAAGATATGCAACAATACTTATGAAATTGATGGATTTATCTTAGGTATTGAAAAAATTAATTTAAAAAATAATAAGGTTGTTGAGGTAGATGTTAACATAAATCCAATAGAATTTGGATTCAATGGAAGAGAGATTGTTTTAATAGGCATTAACTTATCAAGTAATGATTATTATTTATACAAGTTTAATGGTAAAAATTTTGAAAGAATTTTTAAACTATCTAAAGAAAAAGATAATTATAATTCATTGGACTTTATCCAAAGTGAGGATTATTGGAAGATGCAGGAAGAGATTAAAGAATACAACGATAAGGTTGTAAGATGGTTTATTTTAGTTTTAGTTTTGATTTTTGGGATGATTTTATTTACTTTGTGTATTATAAGAAAAGATAAATTTTTATTATTCTTGGCAATATTTGGTTTGATTATTCCATTTTTGCAGTTTGAAATTCCAAATTGGTTATTTAATATCTTGGCATTTCCATTATTTGTTTATGTTAAATTTATTGTTCCTAAAAATGCAGGAGGAAGTATTTATTATAGTCCTTTAATAACCATTCCAATCTCAATGTATGGGTGGATACTAATTGGTTTAGTAATAAAGATATTTAGGTATTATTTAAAGAAATACTTTAAATAAATGTAGGGGAAAAGATGGAAACTTTGGAGTTAATTTTATTCATAATAATTTTATTTTTCACTCCTTATTTGATAGCGTTGTTAATAATTTTTAATGAATACAGCATTTTGGATTATATTTTGTATAAAAAATACGAAAAAATAAGAAAAGAGTGGCATTACATAACAAAAACAGATTTAGGAATGAATAAAAGTAGATGGATTTTTATATTAGTGGAAGAAATAATTTTCTTAGTTTTTGGATTTTATATTTTAATTACCATAAATAAACCCCATCACGAGATTACCTTAATTCTATCAATATTTTTACTGATTGCCATTGTCTATGATAAAATCAACCCAGCGTCTGGAACTGTTGAGATTTATAAAGAAGGAATTGCAATATATATCAAAATATTTAATACTTTAAAACCATTCTTAAACTACTACCTTGTCTTACCTTGGAAGTTCTTTAAAGGGTATAAAACAAAAAAGAGGAAATTAAATAATAGAGAAATAGAGTATATTGTGTTAATTCCAAAATCAAAACTATTTTTTAATATTTATTTAAAAGATGAAGATGGAAAACTTGAAGAAATCATTAAAAACTATTTAAATCCTATCCAATAGAAACTTTTTAAATTCTTCAAATGCTCTCTTTCTGTGAGATATTTCACTTTTTTCTTCTGTTGTCATCTCTGCAAAAGTCCTATCTTCACCTTCTGGAATAAATATGCTGTCATAGGCAAATCCATATCCTTTGCTTCTTATCTCATCTGAAACTCTTCCTTTAACAATCCCTTTAAATAATTTAACTCCATTCTCATCGCAATATCCAATAACTGTCTTAAAGTAGGCATTTCTATTTTCTTTATCCTCCAACAACTTTAAAATGCCTTCATTTCCTATTGTCTCTTGAACATATTTTGAATAAGTTCCAGGGAAGTTATTCAATGCCTCAACAAAAAATCCACTATCCTCAACAATAACGGGCTTTTTTATTTTTTCATAGACATATTTTGCCCCAAATTCTGCAACCTCCTCTAAAGTCCCCTGAAGTTCTGGATAGGGCATTTTTATTTGCTCAATTTTTATATCCTCTAAATTCTTCAAAATAATATTTGCCTCTTTAACTTTATTTGGATTTCCAGTTGCGAAGTATATGGTTTTCATTGCATCACCAATTTTTTAATGGGTTTTATATTTTTTATTTTGATTTATAGTTATTTGCGAATTTTACTAAATTTATTTATATGCTTCGAAATTCTTAAATGTTGTATTTGTCTTAAATTTTAAAATAAGTCGCAATCTTTCTTAAATTTATTGAAGTATTTTTCCAATATTTAACGCAAACAACCGATTTTATCCTTTTAATCTATGAATTTAAATAAATCAATAAAATGGCACATAAAATAAACATTAACATTTGAGTTGTCCCCCGATATTAACACCCCTTATCATCCGCAGGCATTGCCCAGTCGAGGGGCTAACCCTATCGGGGGTTTAAAATGTGCAAACCCTTGCTGTATCGTGGTCATCTTCATTGGGAAATTCCCTCTTCCACGACGCGCCCGAAGGGTTTGCTTAAAACAGTTGTGCCCTCAATATCGAACCCGCTATCATCGCAACCGCTATGGATATGCTCCATATGGGTCGGTTTTATTGAGGGTTATGTAATATATGGACATCGGGATATATAAATGTTAGGAATGCTAAATTATTAAAATCAAAAATAATAATTAGATTTATGCAAAGAAAAAATGAAAAGGTGATAGGATGCTCTATGTTGTAGGACACAAAAACCCAGATACTGATAGTATTTGCTCAGCAATAGTTTTGGCACATTTCTTAGATGCATATCCAGCAAGACAAGGGAACCTTAATCCAGAGACAGAATTTGTATTGAGGAAATTTGGAGTAATGGAGCCAGAACTCATTACATCTGCAGAGGGGAAGGAGATTGTATTAGTTGACCACTCAGAAAAATCCCAAAGTTTGGATGATTTAGAGAAGGGGAAATTGGTAGGGGTTATTGACCACCACAAGATAGGAACAACAACATCAGAGCCAATCTTATACTACGCAAAACCAGTTGGAAGCACAGCAACAGTGATAGCAGAACTCTACTTCAAAAATGCCATGGATTTAATTGGAGGAAAAAATAAAGAATTAACCCCAGATTTGGCAGGGCTTTTACTCTCTGCGATAATATCAGATACTGTATTGTTCAAATCACCAACAACAACTGACTTAGATAAAGAAATGGCAAAAAAATTGGCAGAGATTGCAAATATAGAAGATATTGATGCATTCGGAATGGAAATTTTAAAGGCAAAGTCAGTAGTAGGAAAAATGAAACCAGAAGAGATAATAACAATGGACTACAAGGACTTTGAGTTCAATGGCAAGAAAGTTGGAATTGGGCAAGTTGAGGTTATTGATGTAAGTGAGGTTGAGGATAAGAAAGAGGAGATATACAAGTTGTTGGAGGAGAAGTTGAAGAATGAAGGGTATGATTTAATTTTATTTCTAATTACCGACATCATGAAAGAGGGTAGTGAGGCATTGGTTGTGGGTAATAAGGAGGTATTTGAGAAGGCATTTAATGTTAAAGTTGAAGGAAATAGCGTGTTCTTAGAGGGAGTAATGTCAAGGAAGAAGCAGGTTGTTCCACCATTGGAGAAGGCATATAATGAGTAATATGCCTATTTCAATTAAAATTTTTAATTTGGGGATATTATGCACTATTCCATAATAAAACCAAAATGCAGAAAAGAAGAAATAACCATTGATAAGGGCTCATTAAAAACAAAAAGAAAGTTTGCATTTTTGTTAGAGGTTGGGGATAAACTTTTAAATAGTAGAGAGTTTTATGCAAATGATGATGTTGAGGTTGTAGTTGATTATTCTTTTAGCGATTCAAAAAGACCAAAGGAGAAAATAACTTTATACATTATTGAGGACTTAACAAAAGAATAGGTGTTATGATGATTGATTTGGAAGGAAAAGTTGCTGTAATCCATGCCATAGGTGGAGCAGTTGCAGGGTATTTGACCAACTACGTTTATACTGTAGGATTGGGCTCACTTAGTGGGATAGTTGCATTTATTTTTATGATTGTTGCCTTATTGATAACTGGGCATATAACTGCTATATTATTTGGTAGAGAAAGTATGAACCAAAAACAATGGTTTGGGAGTGGAGTAGTCCCATTTTTCTTTGTTTGGGCTGTATTTTGGGTGTTGAAGTTTAATGGGGTAATTTAAATATTTGTTTTGATTGGAGGGATATTATGAATAGAGCAAAAATCAGAGATTTTTACAACTCTTCGCTATGCTCCGAACTTGAAAAATCAAAGGCATTATTTGAAGAGGCACAAAAATATCTTGTTAAAGGAGTCAATAGCCCAGTGAGATACTTTAAGCCATTCCCATTCTTTGTTGAGAAGGCGAAAGATTGCTATTTGTTTGATGTTGATGGGAATAAATATATTGACTATTGCCTTGCTTATGGGCCGATGGTTTTGGGGCATGCAAATGAGGCAATAATAAATGCAGTTAAGGAACAACTTGAGTTGGGAACCGCCTACGGATGCCCAACAGAGAAAGAGATAATCTTAGCAAAAGAGGTTGTAGATAGGATTCCTTGTGCTGAGATGGTTAGGTTTGTTAACTCAGGAACAGAGGCAACAATGTCAGCGATAAGATTGGCAAGAGGTGTCACTGGAAAAAAGAAGGTTATTAAATTTGATGGTGCTTACCATGGGGCACATGACTATGTTTTGGTTAAAAGTGGAAGTGGGGCATTAACTCATGGAACTCCAAACTCTCCAGGGATTCCAGAGGAGACAACAAAAAACACAATCTTAGTGCCTTTCAATGATGAAGAGGCAATAGAAAAATCAATAAAAGAAAATAAGGATGAGATTGCATGTTTGATGGTTGAACCGGTTATGGGTAATGTTGGATGTATATTGCCAAAGGAAGGTTATTTGGAATTTTTGAGGGAAATAACTGAGGAAAATGGAATTTTATTGATATTTGATGAGGTAATAACGGGATTTAGGTTGGCAAGAGGTGGGGCTCAAGAGTATTTTGATGTAGTTCCAGATTTGGCAACACTTGGTAAGATATTGGGAGGGGGATTCCCAATTGGTGCAATTGTTGGTAAAAAGGAGATTATGGAGATGATGTCACCAAGTGGTCCGATATACCAAGCAGGAACATTCAATGGAAACCCAATATCAATAACCGCTGGAATTGAGACACTCAAACAGTTAGATGATAGATTCTACAAAGAAACAACAAAGACTGCTGAAAAAGTTGCAAATTATTTGAGGGAGGTTAGTGAGAAATACAACATCCCAGCAAAAGTTTATAACATCGCTTCAATGTTCCAAATTTACTTCAATGATAAAGAAGTTTTAAATTATGAGATAGCAAAGCAAAGTAATACAGATTTGTTTATGAAATACTTCTGGAACTTGTTGGAGAATGGTGTTTTTATTCCACCTTCACAGTTTGAGTGTTGCTTTACATCAATAAAGCATGATGATGAGGTTATAGAGAAAACAATAAATGCAATTGAAGAGGCATTTAAGAATTTAGAATAATTATTTAATTTTTGGGGATTTTGATGGATGAATCAGAAAAGAGGAGGATAATTGAAGAATTTATAAACATTTTGGAAATGCTTAGACCTTATGCGGCGGAGGGGAGTGATGAAAAAACTAACATAATCTTAACTTTAAAATTTTTAGAGAGTGGGAAGGTTTTAGATGAGGACTTATTGCCAATTGCAAACAAAATTTTAGAAATTGCGAAGAGAATTGGAAGTTATGAAATGAAGAGGGAGATTGAGTTATTTTTAGTTGGAGAAAAACCAGAAAGATTAACTAAATCTCAAAAAAGAAAAATAAAGGAACTAATAGAAACACTGGAATTTTTAAAGCAGTATATTGAAAAAAAGCCTTATAAATCAATGGAGGATAGGGATGCATTAAATCTCATAAACCTAAAAATTTTGAGGTTGGATGAAGAGATAATGATGGATTTTGATAGCGAAGTTAGGAGCATATCAAAAATTGCTTTGAAAGTTGGTAGTTATGAGATAAAGAATGAAATTGAATTAAAACTAAAAGGAAGAAAAAGGAGGAAACTCTCAGAAAAACAGATAAATAAAATAAACAAATTAATTGAGATGTTGGAGTTAATTAAGGAATTTATTGAAAGGAAGGGGTTTAAATCATCTTTTGATTATGAGGCATTGTTTTTGATAAATTTAAAAATCCATAGGATTGATGAGAGGATTTTGATGAATTTTGAGGAAGAGTTTGATTCAATTTTAAAAATGGCTAGGAAAGTTGGTAATTATGAGCTAAGAAAGAGGATTGAGAAGATTCTAAACAAATAATGGGGGATACTTATGTACAAAGTAGGATGGGATATAGAAAATAATGGAGTAATATTGTCTGATAAACTATCTGACGAAGAAATGATAAACAACCCACCAAGGCCTGTTTTTTATGAGGAATTAGACTTATTTGGATTTAATAAATATTGGAAATATCCAAAATCAGAAAATCCTATACTTTGGGCTTCTGGGAGGAAATACTATTATGAGGGTGAATTAGTGGCAGAAATAATTGGAGGAAATCTCTTTGATGAGCCAGAAATAAAAATCTATAAAAAAGACTTAATGCTGGAGCCAGTTGATATCGGGAGAATTATTAAGAAAAACTCTAAACCATTATTTGATATTGAAAATGAGGCAGTTGATTTTATTAGATATACATATAAAACAAAAAAAAATGACATTGATTGTTTTGCAGTAGCGTATAGTAGCGGAAAAGATTCTCAGGTAGTATTAGATCTGGTTAGTAAAGCACTACCTCCAAGTGAATATGTAGTTATATTTACAGATACTAAGATGGAATTACCTCCTACTTATGAAATAATTTACGAAACTAAAAGATTATACGAAGAGAAATATGAAAGTTTTCAATTTTATATTGTTGATGACATTGATAAGGATGCTTCATCATTGTGGAGATGGTTTGGACCGCCAAGTAGATTTTTAAGATGGTGTTCATCAGTTTTTAAAACTGCCCCATTTATTAGAAAAATAAGAGAAATTACCAAAAAAAGTTCTCCAAAGATATTAACATTTACTGGAGTTAGAGCAGAAGAAAGTGTTAATAGGAGTAAGCATGAGAGAATTAGTAATGTAAAGCATTTCCAAACTAATGCAGAAGTTATAAATCAGTGGAATACAACAGAAGTGTTCTTATATTTATTTTCAAAAAATTTACCAATAAATAAGCTTTATAGATATGGTTTAACAAGAGTTGGTTGTTGTATATGTCCATTTTCATCCCCATGGTCAGAATATTTACTAAAGAAAATATATCCTGAAATTGTGAATGAATATCTAAAAGTATTAAAGGAACATGCAAAGTTGTTGGGATTGAGGGGTAAAGGAATAACAAAATATATTAAAGAAGGGCAGTGGAAAAAAAGAGCTGGGGGAGAGGGTGTAGAGTGTAATGGTGTAAGAGCAGATTTTATTGAAAAAGATGATGATTTAATAGCAGTAATGACTAACCCGAGAAGTAACTTTTTAGAATGGGTAAAAATTGTGGGGAATATAATATATAAATATAAAGATGATAATATAATTGGAGAAATAAAAGTTGGAAGTAGTTCTATACATTTTATAATGAGAAATAATTATAACAAACAGATAGTTAAATTGAAAAATATATATGGAAATGTAAGTATAATAAGTAAAATAAAAAAAGCAATTTACAAATCTACATACTGTATTCATTGTGGGGCATGTGAGGTAGAATGTCCTACGGGGGCATTAGTTACTATCCCAAAAGTAAGCATAAACGAAAATCTATGCAACCATTGTGGAAACTGTATAAATTTCATAGATAAAGGTTGTCTAATGACTAAATCTTTATGGATAAGAAAAGGTGAAAATATGAAAAAACTTTCGGGATTTGGAAAATATCTAACTTTCGGTATGAGGGGACACTGGCTAAGGGATTACTTAAATAAATTAGATGAATGGCATAGCAATAATAACTTAGGGAATAAGCAAGTAGATGCAATGATTGCATGGTTGAGGGATAGTGAATTAGTGGATAACTCAAAATCAAAGAAAGCTACGGAATTATCCAAAAAACTATCAAAAATAATAAATACTAACGAAAAAATTGCATGGGAAATTATATGGACAAATTTGTTCTATAATTCGTCTGTTGTTAATTGATATGTGTTAAATGTTCCTCATGGAAAGACATATACCACTAACGAACTAAAAGACATGGTTGCAAATTCTTTTGATAATTTATCAGAAAGAACAATTTCAAGTGGAATTACTTCATTGGTAAATATGTTCGAAACTACACCATTAGGAAAGGAACTAAAAGTTGGTGTAGTTGAAAAAAAAGGTAATAAAAGACATGTCTCTAAGATTGGAACTAACGAAATTCACCCATTAGTTATTGGATACATTTTGTATAAAATAGGGGAAGAAAGAAATATCACAGAATTTACAGTATCGCAACTATACGAAGAGGACTGGGGTAGTCCATACAATTTATTTGGGGTTTCAAGAGAGAGATTAGAAAATACATTAAGATATTTACAAGAAAAAGATTTGATTAGTGTTGATTTAGTTGCTGGGTTGGATAATATTAGATTGAAAGATTATATTAAATCTATTGATATCGTAGATATGATTGTGAGGGGGTGAGGGGTGTGGCATTAAAATATAAGGATATTATTGGATTGTATGAGTCGTTTTCTCCTGTTTATGATTTAGAAAAAGAAGGAAGAGATGAATGGAAAAGATTTATTCCAAATTCAAAGTTTTATATGGTTTTAAAAGAAGTCTTAAACAGCATAGAGTCATCTGAAAGAAAAGATAGGAAATCATTTCTTATTCAAGGGACTTATGGAACTGGAAAAACACACATGACAAGTGTTATTAAACATTTATTGTGGGATGAAGATATTAATGATTTTTTGGAAAGAATAGAAAATGTTCATTTAAGAGAAAGATTAAGGAATTTTAGAAAAAATAATAAGGCATTTCCAGTAATTATCAAAGGTTTATCGAATATAACAGATAGTAGGTCATTTACAATTGTTTTACAAAAACATATAAAAGAAGCTCTAAAAAAAGAGGGTATTGAAATAACAACAAAAAGTGATTTTGAAGTTATGTTGTATCATTTAAAAGAAAATCCTGCTAATATAGATTTTGATTCATGGATTAAAGAGAATAAAGAATTGAAGATAAGAATAGGGAATAAAGAAAGATTAATAAAGAAATTGGAAGAAAATGATGTAGAAATATTAAGAATATTGGAAAATGCATGGATAGAAAAAGGATTAAATCCTCCTGCATTTAAAAATATAAGAGAGTGGCTTATAGAAGTAAGTGAAGAACTGAAAAATAAGGGTATTAGTTATTTAATAATATATTGGGATGAATTTACAAATGTTTTGGAAAAGGGTTTGGATGCATTAACAGAAGTTCAAAGTATTGCAGAACTTTCAAAAGATTATAATATTTTCTTACTCGTTGTAAGCCATAGAACATCATTAACATCAAGTAAATTGAGTGAAGATGACATCAAAAAAATTAAGGATAGATTTATTGAACTTCACTATGAAATGGAACCAATAACCACTTATCATATATTAGAGTCAGCGATTAGAAAAATTGATAAAAATAAGCGAGAACAGTTGAAAAATGAAAAAATCACTGATGGTGTCAGAAAATTAATTAAAAAGATAGCTGGTGAAAATCAAGAAATTAAAAAAATTATTGAGAATTTATTCCCAATTCATCCATATTCTTCATATCTTTCAACATATATTGCAAGAACTTTAGGGTCTGCAAACAGAAGTGTATTTCAGTTTTTGTATGATGATAATCATGGTTTTAAGAAATTTATAATGGAAAATCCAACAGAAAATGGAGGATATTTCTTAACAAGTGATTATTTATGGGATTACTTTAAAGATATATTTGAAAATGAGTACTATGAAAAATTTGGACAAATATTAGAAAAATATAAACTTCATAATGAAAAATTAAAAAATAAATGTTCTGAATATGAAGCAATATTTAAAGCCATATTATTATTGAATGTTTTATATAGCACTATTAGAATTGATGAAATAGAAGAAAATTCATTATTGCTGCCAAATATTAAGAATATAAAAAACATGTTTATTGGAACAGAATATTATGAAGATGTTGAAAAAGTTTTGAATTATTTAGACGAAATGGGTATTATCCAAAGAAGCCCAAATGATGAATATATTATATCTACATCGTCATTACCTTTGAAAGAAGTTGAAGGAGAAAAAAAAGAATTAAAAGAACGTTATAAGTCAGTTGTGGATATATTATCACCAGATGATAAGGATAAACTAAGGAGATTATTTGATAATGTTCTAAGAGAAACTGAAATTGAAATATTTGGTTCAGATATTAGCAAACAAGTATTGATAAATAGATTATCTAAGGTATTTAAAAAAGATTATACTTTGCATATAGCTTTTTTTGTAGCTAAAAATGAAGAAGAAATAACATATATCAAAAATCTTATCAAAGAAATTTGGGAGAATAGTGAATTTAAAGACATAATATATATTGTTTCTGAAGCAGAGTTGTCAGAAAAAAACTTTAACGATTGGATTGAATATAAAGCAAGAGCTGAAGTTGCTAAAAATCATAGTTTTAAAGAAGATGAAGCTAGATATGAAGAATATGCTAAGAAAATTATTGATAACTGGATATCTAAGATAAGAAGTGGTTATATTCACTGGTTTTTAGAACCTTCTGATAATAAGGAAGAGGCTTCACAAATATCTAGTCGAATAAATGAACTATCAAAAGAAATATTTTGGTGTGGTTTGGAGAATATTGAATGGATTACTAGAAATGAGAACCTTTGGAGGCGTTCATCTAACAAAGTTATTGAACACATACTGTTTGCAGATAATAGAGATGACTTTGAAGAAAGATTAAAAGGAGAGCATAAGCTACTAAAATATATTCTAAAAGATGAATATGGGAACTGGATAGTAGGTCTAGACTTAAAATTACTGGACTATGTTAATGATGAACATCCTGTTGTCAAAATTTGTGAGGAAGTTGAGAAAACCCTTAATATGGAAAAAGAAAAAAGTTCTATTATACATTTAGGAGATACTCTAAGATTCTTACGTAAAAAACCTTATGGATTATATAAGAATACTGTAAGTATGGTAATTATGGCATATATAATGAGGTATTATATAGGTAGGTTATATGAAGTGGGTAGTGGGAAATCTATAGAGAAACATAAGATGAAAGATAAAGTTATAAGTTTATTTAAATATTGGGAAAGTGGTAAAGATAGAGATAAATTAAAAGTTAGATTTGGAACTGAAGAAGAAGAAAAGTTAATTGAAACATTACAAGATGTTTTCAATATATCTGATGCAGAAAGTTTGAATGATATAAAATGGAAAATCAGGGAAAAAATAGATGAAATAGGGTACCCATATGGAGTATTAAAGAAATTATAGATAAAGGAAATATTAAAAATGCTATTGATAAGATTTGTGAGTTCATAAACATAAGTGATGATGTAGAAATAAGCCATAGTGATATTGTTGAGATGCATGGTGCTATTAATCTTTATAAGATAGACTTAAAATCATTAGTAAATAAAATAGGACTTTCGCAAATACATTTAAATACTTAGATTAACAATAAACCAGTTTCTTTACATAAAGAGATTATGGCATTCCCAAC
>NZ_AGJL01000014.1 GCF_000243455.1 Methanotorris formicicus Mc-S-70
CTGCTAGCATGGAGGTTTCACCGTTTTTTAACGAGTTATTTAAGTACTACCTATTTCTATTTTTTGGTCTTAATTTTAATAGTGTTAAATCACACTATCAGAAAGTTTATTTCGAAGCGATAAAAAGAAATTAGGCAAACTCTTCGAGTTTGCTACTCGCTTGCTACCGCAAGCGAAAACATGATTAAATCGTTTATAGAGAGAACAAAGTATAAAATATTGAATAAGTTGAGAAAAAGCATTGAGACCAACTTCTCAAAGTTAGTTGCGATGTTTTCTAAGCATATTCACGCTGTAAGCAAGAAAGGGCTGAGTGTTAAGCTCCTACTCTTCACAATCGCTTATAATCTTAAAGTGTTAGATGAAGTTAATTCAATTAAATAAATATTTAAATTTGTGATGGGAATTATGGTATAATTTATCAAAATCATTTGAAAGTTTTTTAACTTAATATGAATGGTGAAAATATGATAAAAATAGGGTTTGTCTCAACTGTTGATAGTGATGATTTGGTTTTTGAAGAGGCATATAAAGAAGTAAAAAAGTATGGGATTGAATTTAAAATATTGGATTATAAATGTGGCGAGGAGGAGTTTAAGGATTTCTTAGAGTTTATTAAAGATGCCAACATTGTATTTACAAAACTAATGGGAGGAAAAAGTGCATTTAGATATTTTGATGAATTAAAGGCATTTGTTGATAAATATAACATTCCATTCCTCCCACTCCCTACATTAAACGAAGTTCATCCAGATTTGGATGAGGCAACAACAGTGAGTGAGGAAGTTAAACTAAAGGTTATCAAATATTTGGGTTATGAAGGGGTTGAAAATTACAAAAACCTCTTATTATATTTGGCAAATAAGTTTGGGGATAAAAACATTCCCTATGAAGAACCAAAGCCCATGCCATGGCAGGGAATCTATTACAAAAACAAATACTTTGAAACTTTGGATGATTATTTGGATTATTTAAAAGAAATTGGTAAAGAAATAAATGGAAAACCAATAATAGGCATCCTATTTTACAGAAATTGGTTTATTGCAAACAATATCGATTATCTCAACGATTTAATTGAAATTGTTGAGGATAAAGGAGCAATACCTATAGCAGTTTTCACATCCCATTTAAAAAATGAATTAGGGGCTATTGGGACATTAGGAGTGTTTAAGAAATTTTTCTATAAAGATGGCAAACCATTCATTCATGCCTTAATAAATACAACCATGTTTACCTTATCCATGGGAGTTAAGGCAGATATCTTAAAGGATGAGCCAGAATTTTTGAAAGAGTTGAATGTCCCAATTTTGCAGGGGATTATAAGCACTGGATTTATTGAGAATTGGGAAAAATCAATATCTGGGATAAATCCAATTGATTTGGTCATTGGAATGGCCATGCCTGAATTTGATGGGGCAATAATACATTTCCCAATAGGGGGGAAGAAAAAGGTTAAAGATGGTGATGTTGGAGTTCCAATTATAAAATATAAGGCAATAAAAGATAGAGCAGAGAAAATTGTTGATTTGGCATTGAAATATGCAGATTTAAAGTTAAAACCAAACGATGAAAAAAAGATAGCGATAATTTTCCACAACTATCCCCCAAGGAATGATAAAATAGCAAGTGCTTTTGGATTGGATAGCCCTGAGAGCGTCTTAAATATATTGAAGGAGTTAAAAAAGAGAGGCTTTGTTGTTGATGAACTCTATGAAAATGGAACTGAACTGATTAAAAAAATGCTAAATTATGCAACAAATGATAAGAGATTTTTGACAGAAGAAGTTATAAAAAAGGCTGTAGGGAAAGTTAAGAAGGAAAATTATGAAAAATGGTTCAACTCATTATCTGAGAAAGTGAAGGAAGAATTAATCAAAAATTGGGGGGCAATTCCAGGGGAGATTATGAACTTTGATAATGCCTTAATAATCCCCGGAATAATAAATGGAAATATCTTCATCTCAGTTCAATCACCAAGGGGCTTTGGAGAAAATCCTTCCGCCATTTATCATTCCCCAGATATGCCACCAACACACTACTATATTGCTTTTTACAAATGGGTTAAGGAGGTTTTTAAAGCAGATGCAGTGATGCATATAGGAAAACATGGAAGTTTAGAATGGCTTCCAGGGAAAGGGGCAGGTTTATCAAGAAATTGCTATCCAGATATTTGTATGGAGTTGCCAAACATCTATCCATTTATTGTAAATAATCCAGGAGAGGGAACTCAGGCAAAGAGAAGAGCCTATGCAACAATAATAAGCCATTTAATCCCCCCAATGACAACATCTGATTTGTATGGGGATTTGGTGGAGTTGGAGAAGAATATTGATGAATACTATGAAACTGAAAATAAAGAAAAGAAGGAATTTTTAAAGAAGGAGATTTTGGATAAAATTAAGGAATTAAAGTTGGATGAGGATTTAATGGATGGGGAAGTTATAGATGAGGAAATAAATGAAGAAAACTTTGAAAAACTATTGAATAGGATTCACGATTATTTGGAGGAGTTAAAAAATAGGCAGATAAATGAAGGATTGCATATAATGGGAATTCCTCTAAAAGGGGAGAAATTGGTTAATATGCTCTTTATGATTATTAGATATCAATTCAATTATTTGGAGAAATTAGCGGAGGTCTTAGGTTATAATTGGGATAAATTAAATGAAAATAAAGGAAAGAACCACAAAATTATCGATAAGATAAATGAAATTGGAATAAATTTACTAAAGGAATATATGGAATATAATTTTGATGAAAACAAAATTGATGAACTAAAAACCATAAAACTTAACTCTGAACTAAAAGAAATCTTAAAAACCGTTTCAAAAATCTATAGGAATTTAATGAGGGTAAATGAAGAGATTGAAAATGCAGTAAATGCCTTAGAAGGAAAATATGTCCCACCAAAAATAGCGGGGGCACCAACAAAGGATATAAACTGCCTCCCTACGGGAAGAAACTTCTATTCATGCAACCCCCAAGAGATACCAACAAAAAGTGCCTATGAGATGGGAAAGAGATTATCTGATGATTTGATTAATAAGTATTTGGAGGAAGAAGGCAAATATCCCGAGTATTTAGGAATTATCGTTTGGGGTTCTCCTACAATGAGGACAAAGGGAGATGACATTGGAGAGATTTTGTATTTACTCGGAGTTAAGCCAGTTTGGAATAAGATGGGGAGGGTTGTTGGTATAGAGGTTATTCCATTGGAAGAATTAGGAAGGCCGAGAATTGATGTAACTTTAAGGATTAGTGGTTTATTTAGAGATACTTTTCCACAGGTTGTTGATTTAATCGATGAGGCAATAAGGACTGTTGCAAATTTGGATGAACCTGATGAGATGAATTATGTAAAAAAGCACTACAAGCAGGAAGTTGAGGAAAAATTAAAGAAGGGGATTGATGAGAAAATAGCAAGGGAGACAAGTTTATATAGAATATTCGGATGCAAGCCAGGATGTTATGGGGCTGGAGTTGCTGATTTATTAACTGAGAAGAATTGGGAATCGTTGGAGGATTTAGCAAAGGTTTATGTTGAATGGGGGGGCTATGTTTATGGGAAGGACATTTATGGTATTGAGGCAAAGGAAGAATTTATTAAAAGGCTTTCAAAGATTGAACTAACTGTTAAAAATGAAGATAGCCAAGAATGGGATATTTTTGAGGGGGATGACTTCAACAGTTATCACGGCGGGATGATTGCATCTGTAACTTACTACTCTGGTAAGCAACCAAAAAGTTATATTGGAGACACTTCAAACCCAAATAAGATAAAAACAAAACATTTGAAAGAAGAAGGAAAGCAAATATTTAGAACAAAAATAATGAATCCAAAGTGGATTGAAGGGATGAAGAAGCATGGATACAAAGGGGCAAGTGATTTCTCAAAGTATGTTGACCACATGTTCCAATGGGATGCAACATCAAACATAATAGACGATTGGATGTATGAGAAAATTGCTGAGAAGTATGTTTTTGATAAAGAGATGGAGGAGTTTTTTAAAGAAAATAACCCTTATGCCTTATTAAATATAACTGAAAGGTTATTAGAAGCAATAGAAAGAGGAATGTGGAAGACAGATGAAGAAACAAAGGAAAAATTAAGAAAGAAATACTTAGAAATCGAAGGAATGATAGAAGAGAAACTCTAAATTATCTAAGAAGCATAGCCCTCCTTCCAAATAATAAAATTCCACAAATACTGAAAATCTTGAATTGATTTAAATATGAAAATGGAAGGTATTTTTAAGGATTTTACACGGTAGATTACAAAAAATTTCCATAGGTTAATTAAAAACTTCAACTCATTACCAAACAATATTCAATAACTTCCCATCATAAACCATCACTGCATCTCCAATCATATAAACTCCATCTTCTTTAATCTCAATTTCTAAATCACCACCATCTAAATGAGCCAAAACCTTGCTTTTTGTTTTTCCAAGTTTATTCGCTATAATAACTGAACTTGTTGTTCCAGTTCCACATGCTGTTGTATATCCCGCTCCCCTTTCCCAAGTGAGTATTTTTATTTCATCGTCATTCAAAACTTCAACAAAATGCACATTTATTCTCTCTGGGAAAACTTTGTGGTATTCAATTTCTTTTCCAATAACATCCAAATGCTTTCTTGCGAAATCTAAATCAATGCCGTTATCTTCAACAAAAATCACTGCATGTGGATTTCCCACATTCACAACACTCAATTTTACCTTTTTTAGGTATGGGTTGTTGAGTTCAATCTCCCCATTTATAAACCCATCATCTTCATCATATCCATCAATTTTCATTGGAATGTCTTTTAATTTGAATTTTGGAGTTCCCATATAGACCTTTATTTTCTTAACTTCATCATTTTCAATCTCCATTTCGGATATCCTTAAACCGCCTTTGGTCTCAACCCTTAAAGGATTTTTCTTTAAAACTCTCTCATATACATACTTTGAGAAACACCTAATCCCATTTCCACACATCTCTGCCTCAGAGCCATCACTGTTAAAGATTCTAAACCTCACATCAAACTCATCACTTGTTGCCTTTTGGATAAAGATGACTCCATCAGCCCCAACTGAAAACCCTCTTCTACAAATTTTTTTGGAAAATTCTTCTTTATCTTCTTCTTTTACAACTTCCCCATCAAACTCATTTATAACAATATAATCATTTCCCAAGGCGTGCATTTTTGTAAATTCCATGTTATCCACCCATATTTATTTGAATATTCAAATTTTACATTAACCATAAAAATACAAAAAATAAAAATAAAAGTAAATCATAACTAAAAGATATAAAAATAATCTTATGCCTTTTTGTTTATCTTCGATTCATCTATTACAACAACATCCTTTATAGCATTTACAATCTTAAATGGGATTAATGTGTAGTTCTCATCACTTGGGGGGATTGGACTTTGTGGTGAAGGTTCAACATTCAATGAAACAACCTTACCAGTTTCTTCATCAATGATTATGTCCTCAACTGTTCCAATAATACTTCCTAAATTTCCAACAATAGATCTTCCAAATAATGCTCTAACTGGTATCTTCATAATTTCCACCTTAGTTGTGTTTACATTGTATTCTAAGGACATATCTCCCTATATTTACTTAATTGTTTTAATAATTTTTCAGCAAGTATTTTATCCTCCCAAGTATTTACGTTTATTAATACTTCATCAACCACCATAACTTCCTCTATCTGCTCCCCATATTTTGGACTTATGATATTAATTCCTGCTGGAATATACCCATCCAACTCCATTGTAGGATTTCCAAGATAGTTGTCTTTTTTTACCATTACACATAAAGCCTCTACTTTATTATTAATACCCCTAATGTTTAGGTAGTAATTTATAATATTATTAATAGTTTTCGGTTTAATTGTAGGAATATCGGATGAAACAACCAAAAAAGGTGATGAAAAATATTTTATTGCCTCATTTAAATCCTCAACATATCCATTTCCAGAAGTTTTTATTAAAACTATATCTCTATATTTTTCTTTTAGATATTGTTCTGTTTTTGGTGTGTTTTTGGATACTGCAACAAATATTTTTTCAATATTGGATTGTGTAAGTGTCTCAATAATATAATCTATCATAAACTTACCATTTATCTCCACCAATGGCTTCTCTACATATCCCATACGAGTTCCTTTTCCTCCTGCCATTACCAATACATCCATATTTTCACTAACGTTGATGTTTTGAGTAATCCATACTGTTACTTAAGATTCCTTATTATTGTTTTAAATGATTTAATATATTTTTTCCCTGAATTCAAATCAAAAATTATAAAAATTATAAAAATGCTATAAAAGAGTGTTGTCTAAGAGGAATAAAATTTTTTAGGTGGAAGGATGTTGAGTGTAAACTTAAAATCTTTTGAAATTGTTAAAAGGATGATGGAAAATGCAGAAGAATTAAATATTGAAGTTAAGAAATTGGAAAATGGATCTACTGTTTTAGATTGTGGGGTTAACGTACCTGGAAGTTGGGAGGCAGGAAAGTTATTTACAAAAATCTGTTTGGGTGGATTAGCCCACGTAGGTATTTCATTAAGTCCATGTAGTTGTGGTGGCTTTAACTTACCTCAAGTTAAGATAAAAACATCCCACCCAGCAATTGCTACATTAGGTGCTCAAAAAGCAGGATGGGCTATTAAAGTTGGAAAATACTTTGCAATGGGTTCAGGTCCTGCAAGAGCATTGGCAAAAAAACCAAAAGAAACATACGAAGAGATAGGATATGAGGATAATGCAGGTGTTGCTGTTCTCTGTTTAGAAGCAAGTGCATTACCAAATGAAGAAGTTGCTGAACATGTTGCTAATCAATGTAATTTAGAGCCATCAAACGTCTATTTATTAGTTGCTCCAACAAGTTCATTAGTTGGTTCAATACAAATTAGTGGTAGGGTTGTTGAAAATGGAACCTACAAGATGTTGGAGGTTTTAGATTTCGATGTCAAAAAAGTTAAATATGCTGCTGGAATTGCCCCAGTTGCCCCAATTATTGGAGATGACTTTGCAATGATGGGAGCAACAAACGACATGGTTTTATATGGAGGAAGAACATTCTACTACATTGAGAGCGATGAAAACGATGATATAGAGGCTTTATGCAAATCATTACCATCCTGCACATCAAATGATTATGGAAAGCCATTCATGGAAGTATTTAAGGCAGCAAACTATGACTTCTATAAGATAGATAAAGGAATGTTTGCTCCTGCTGTAGTAACCATTAACGATATGAGAACAGGAAAGGTCTACACCTATGGAGAGATAAATGTAGAGGTTCTTAAAAAATCATTAAAAATAACAGAATTGAAAAAAGAATAATTTTTTAGTTCTATCTTAATTTTTTTTCTTTTATTTATTTTTAATTACTTTTTATTTTGAAATTTAGATTAATCTTCCACAATTTCCAGAACAAAATTTATTTTCGCATTTGTATTTGTTTAGTGCCTTTTTTATGCTTTCAATTGCAATATATCCCGCCTCATGTAGGATGGTATCCTCCAACTCCTTATCATACTCCATACTTCCTAAGCATGGGTAGTTGTGATGGGCATTGGCAATCTCCTCTTTTAAACCTTTAATTTCTTTGTTTTTTATTCTCTTTGCAATATAGTAGGTTTCTCCACAAGGGGCAGAGATTTTAACTTTAACATCTTTAATAGTGTGCCCTTCAACCTCTATCTCCAATTCTGGCTTTCCTATTCTGAAGTAATCGATAAATTTGTTGATGGTTTCATTTCCCTCTTTTTTCTCCAATGAGCAGAATGGTTTTGGATTTTCAAATTCTATATTATATTCTTTGCAAATTCTCTTTAAATCTCTCCTCAGTGCAGGAGATAAATCATGTGGAGTTTCAGAAGGAACTATTAAACCTTTATAATTTTTTTCTTTTAATAACAATGGGAGTTCATACAATAAATCCTCATGCAGTTGAGCAATGCAAACATCTCCCTCTGGAAGTTCTGGGAGGTATTCGTAAGGGTCATCTATGAATTCCTCCTTAGCCTCCTTTACAACAACATTTTTTACATCGTCCTTAAAACTCCAATCTCCTCTGCAGTTATAGCAATCCTCGCAAATCTTACAAAAATCCGATTCATTTAACAAATTTTTATAGAATTTTTCCATCCTATTATTTCCTTCGTGATAGATAAATACTGCTTTCATAATATTCACCTGCAATAATTAATTAAATAAATTGGACTAATATCTTTTAAGGAATTTGCAAGTTCTCTAACCTTCTCTTCATCTCATCTCTAACTTTTCTATAAACTTCAATATCTTTTCCTTTTGGGTCTTCAATATTCCAACTTATATGTTTTTTTGCTGGAACGAAAGGGCAAGAGTTTAAACATCCCATTGTAACAACTACATCAAACTCCTTAACTTTTTAACAACCTCATCTATTGTTTGGGGCTTTTCTTTTGCCTCTAAATTCTTTTCCCTTAAAACCTCAACAACTTTCTCATCAATGCCATCTGTTTTCTCAACTCCCGCACTGAAGGCATTTAAACCAAATTTCTTTGCAAACGCCTCTGCCATTACACTTCTTCTTTTATTGTGGATACAAACAAATAAAACCTTCATATTCTCCCTTATAACCTATAGAATTCCTTTGCGTTCTTATAAACTGAATCAATTATTTTCTCTTCTTCAACACCAATTTTTTTCATATATAACTTAGTTCTTGGTAATGCATAGATATCTGCCTTCAAACTCCCCAAATCACTGCTTAAAATAAATTTTTTGTTATAATTTTTTATTATCTCTGCCGCTTCTTCATGGCTTATTTTCATTGATGGTTGGACAGTTAAACCAACGTAAACATCCCTATCAATTAAATCTACCGTCTCTTTGTTTATGTGGTCAATCATAACTAAATTATCTTTTATTTTAACCTCATCTAAAATTTTTAGGATTTCAATTAATGCCTCTTTTTTGTTTTTCTCTGGTGTATGGACTATTATCGGCATGTTGTAATCTTTAGCTAAAATCAATTGCTCTCTTAAAAGTTTTTTCTCATCCTCATTTAAGTAGTGCAATCCTGTCTCCCCAATAGCAACGACATTCTCATTTTCTAAAAATTCAGGAAGTTTTTTTATTAAAACCTCCCAATTCTTTGGATAACCCATAGGATGAACTCCCAATGCAACTTTAACCTCTACACCAGCCATTTTTCCTCTTTTTACTTCTAAATTAATCAATCTATCCCAATGGTCTAAATAAACTTCTGGAACGCTCATTTTGTATGGGTCATGAGAGCAGGTTATGATTGTTTCAATCCCACTCAATGCCATTTTTTCTAAATCTTCAAAACTCCTAACATCTAAATGGGTGTGGGCATCAATCATCATAATCTCACCTCAAAGTTTTTAATCAATAAAATAATAAAAAATAGTTTTGATTTTATTTTAAGTAGAAATAGAATTTTTCATCACTTGTAAGGCAGTGTATTGTTGTCTGTCTAATTCCAAAGGTCATTCCACTCTCTTTTATAAGTTTTTTCTCCAATTCAATAGTTTCTCTTAATATTTCTTTTATATCCCCACTCAATTCAACATTTATTTTTGGTTTTTCCCCAATATACATTAGGTATTTTTCATATAACGCTTCAACATCCTTCATTTGACTAACAGCAATATCATCATATAATTTATTTTTATATTCCTCGATTGATTTAAACTTACATATTAGTAAGAGTTTTATTTTATTATAGATGATTTTTTCCATTAATTCTTTTACTTCCATATTTTCACCATAAACTAAAAATTAAACCAAATAATATTTTAATTTAGATTTGTGATATAATTAATATGAAAAAATATTAAAATGTAATTACTTCATCGTACTCATTCAATTTTTAGTTTATTCGCACTTTATAGCCTCTTCAGGAGCATTTAATTTCTTTGGATGTGGAGCTTTTACTACAAAGAACTCCAATATATCAGAATTTAAGTTTTGAATGAGCATCTTTACATTAAATGGGACATATACAATAGTTCCTTCTTTGTAGTTGTGTGGTTCTTGGTCTTCTAAGGTTAAAGTCATCTCTCCTTTGATAATTATCAAATGTACGTAAGAGTTTGAATAGTGTTTAGGCATTTGCTCTCCTTTTGGCAATATAATATGGTTGATTTGAACATGCTCGGTATTGACAATTTTTTCAACAACCTTTGTTATAGCATCTTTTTTAAATTCATAAACTTTTTCTATCATTTATATCACCTCAAAATTC
Organism: Methanotorris formicicus Mc-S-70; assembly: GCF_000243455.1. Lineage (NCBI taxonomy): Archaea > Methanobacteriati > Methanobacteriota > Methanococci > Methanococcales > Methanocaldococcaceae > Methanotorris > Methanotorris formicicus. Next base: position 10,259 of record NZ_AGJL01000014.1, read on the forward strand.
TTAAAAAATTGGTTATAAAGTATTAAGAGAAAGATTTAATAGATGTAGGAAATTTATCCAACTAATTTTTTGATATCTTCATCAACTGTTGAGATTGTTGAGATTCCAAACTTCTCAACCAATACTTTCACCACATTTGGTGATAGGAATGCTGGTATTGTTGGACCTAATGCTATATTCTTAACTCCTAAGTAGAGCAATGCTAATAAGACAGTAACTGCCTTTTGCTCATACCATGCAATGTTGTAAGCGATTGGGAGTTCATTTATGTCCTCTAACCCAAGAACTTCTTTTAACTTCAATGCAACTACTGCTAATGAATAACTATCATTACACTGCCCAGCATCTAATACTCTTGGAATTCCATCAATGTCTCCTAAATCTAATTTAATGAATCTGTATTTTGCACATCCACATGTCAATATAACTGTGTCTTTTGGTAATTTCTTAGCAAATTCAGTGTAGTATTCTCTTGTCTTGTGTCTTCCATCACATCCAGCCATTACAACGAATTTTCTTATCTTTCCGCTTTTAACGGCTTCAACTATCTTATCTGCCAATGCTAAAACTTGATTATGAGCGAATCCTCCAACGATTTTTCCTTCTTCAAGTGGTGTTGGTGGTTTACACTTTTTAGCGTGTTCAATAACTTCTGAGAAGTCCTTAGTTCCATCTTCTCTTACAGGAATTCTCTTCAATCCAGGATAGCCAACTTCATTTGTTACATAAACTCTATCTTTGTATGAGTCTTTTGGTGGAACTAAACAATTTGTTGTCATAACTATTGGACCGTTGAATTTCTCAAACTCCTCTTTTTGGAATGGCCATGAACCTCCATAGTTTCCTACAAAGTGTTCATATTTCTTAAAGAATGGATAATAATGGGCAGGTAACATCTCAGAGTGTGTATAAACATCAACTCCTGCATCTTTACTTTGCTCTAATAACTGCTCTAAGTCCTTTAAGTCATGACCACTAATCAATAATTCCTGGTCTGTCTCTAACTCCTAAGTTAACTTCAGTTATTTCTGGATGTCCATAAGTTTCAGTGTTTGCTTTGTCTAATAATGCTAATGTTTCTACTGCATATTTTCCTGTTTCCATTGCTAAGTTAAAGAGTTCATCAGCATCTTTACTATCAACAAGTTTTGTCATTGCTCTAACTATAAACTTATGGATTTCTTCATTGTTATAGCCGAGATGCATTGCATGGCTTAAATAGGCACCAATTCCCTTAATCCCATAAGTTATAAGTTCTTTTAAAGACCTTATATCTTCATTATCCTCTGCTAATACACTAACTTCTTTTGCTTTTGATAATTCTATTATGTCATTATCATTTTCATAATTCCATGTTGCACAGTGAGGAAGTTCTTCTTTATTTAAATTGGTTTTTTCAATAACTTTTTCCCTCAAAGTGACTCCTTTCTTTATCCAATCTATTACATCTTTATCGTCAAAATTGACATTTGTGATTGTTACAAATAATGCCTTTGGTATGTATTCCATAACTTCATCATCTAAGTAGTTACCCTTATTACATGCATAGCATAAACCTTTTATAGTATAAACCAATAAATCTTGAAGGTTTGCTACATTATCTTTCTTCCCACAAACCCCCACTACTGTACATCCTTCATTTCTTGCAGCCTCTTGGCATTGGAAACAGAACATATTTGTTGGTCTTGGAGTGTATTCCATATTTTCACCTATTAAATTTTTTAATTGTAAGCCAATCCTTTACGAGAGCATTTTAGATTGCACTTTACAATTAATTTTTTCTTTTTCTATCATATAAATAGGTTTTTGACCATCTTTTTTTAGAAATTTGGACAATTAGTATTTACAGCCATGGAGATGTTAGATATAATTATTATGAATAATTTTAGTTTTAGTATTACTCTAACACTTTTCCATCAATTGAAATAACATGCTTTTTTATTTCACAATCAATCCCCTCAAGTGCCTTTTTTACTAAGTTATACATGCTATGACAGCAAGGAACGCTCATTATTACAACATCAACCTTTTTTATGTTGTTTAATTTAACAATTGCTCTTATTTTCTCCATATATCCAGAAGTGTCATCCAATTTGGGACATCCAATAGCCAAAACCTTTTCTTTTAAGAATTTTTTGTGGAAATTAGCATAGGCGAATGGAACACAGTCCGCTGCAATAATAAGTTCGGCATTTTTGAAGTATGGGGCAGTTGGATTCAATAGATGAAGTTGTATAGGCCAATTCATTAACTCTGAACTTATTTCTACATCATTATCTTCTTCTGATTTTTCCCTTTTCAATGTCATTGCCATTGAACCAGGACATTTATGTCCTGAATGTTGGTGTTCATCAACTTCAATTTCTTCTTTTGTTATTTTTATTGCATCTACTGGGCATACATCTAAACATGTTCCTATTCCATCGCAATAAACTTCTTTTTCTTTATTAACCTTAACCTTTTTAGTTTCTGGGTCTGGAATTAGAATATTTTCTTCACATGCTTTAACACATAGCCCGCATTCTTCATAACCAAGACACTTATCTTGGTCGACTTCAATTCTATATCTCATTATTTTCATAAATACCACCAATTTAAATATCCAAATTTATCTAAGAAATAAAAGATTAAAGTTTTGATTTAGAAGTGAGAACCAATTACAACTTTTGCCCCCATCTTTTCAATCTCCCCCTTCATTTCTTCGACATACCTGCATTTTGGTTTAAGTGCATCCATGCAGGTTGCAAAGTGAACAACTTCCAATCCATGCTTTTCTATTAGTTGTTTTATTTGATTCAATCCTAATCTTCCTGGACATCCATCACATGTTATCATGGTTAAGAACTCAACATCCTCATAGTCCTTAAATGTGTCTTTCTTGTTTAATGCTGCTGTCACACAACCTACTGCAGGGCAAGTCTTTGCCGCACTGTCGCACCTTAAAATTGCAACTTTTGTCATTTTTTCACCATATTTATTTTTATTGACAAATAATATGCAGTATTTAATAATATAAAAAGATTTTTGACCATTTTAACTTAAAAAAATAGATAATAATTATTTTTTTGTTAAAGATTGAAGATATAATTTTTATGAAATAATAAAAGAATCGTAGGAATTTTTGAATGTAATTTTTAACCCATAACAAAAGTTAGGTTAAAATATAACGACTTTATCATAAATCTTTCCATCAATCTTTGAAATCTCTTCATAAAATTCAGATATTTCCTTTGCATCCCCTTCAACAACAAAAATCTCTACTTTCTTATTTTTACCACATGATGTTGTTATATAAGATTGATTTAATGATTTAACCACATCATTATATTTAAAATACAATTTACTCATCTTTTCCATCGACTCCTTTGTTGGAGTGTATACTACAATAATAATTCCGCTAATATTTCCATCCTTATCTAATGAATTACTCTCTAAGATGTGTTTTCTCACTGCATCCCTAATTAATTCACTCCTACTTGAGTATCCTTTCTTCTTAACTACATCATCTATTTCTTTTAAAAGAAATTTTGAAAATGATATACTGATTCTCTCAACGTTTACCATACTACCACTTCAAACTTTTCTTCTTTTTTACCAACTAGATTTATGTTAAATTTGTTAACAAGGGATTCTAAAACTTCAGAGGGTTTTTTATCTACAATAGACATCATAAATTTAAATTATTATGTTTTGTTGACATGGTTTTGCGTTAGAATTGATATAATTAACCTATTTCAAAATTTAAGGCAAATACAACATTTAAAACGGATATATAAATAAATTCCTAAAATTCACAAACAATTATAATTGAAATTATCCTAATAGGAACGACCATAATTTCTACTTTATCGTAAGACATAAGTATTATAATATACATTTAACACTGTTTAGATATTTATAATTTGCAATAAGATTTCCGAAAGATCATAAATTGGGAATTTTAAATAAAGAATATTATATCTTTAATTTTATTTGGATAATGCAAATAAATAAATGTAGTATTTTTGTGTAATTGAAAAATTATGGGGTAGAGTATGATGAAATGCAGTAAATGTGGAAGTAAGGCAATATATCATCAAAAATACTCTGGTCTATATTTATGCAAAGAGTGTTTTATAAAGGATGTTGAAAGAAAGGTGAGAAAATCTCTCGGCAAAAAAATCATAAAAAACAATATGAAAATAGGCGTTGGATTGAGTGGAGGAAAGGATAGTGTGGTTATGACATACATATTAAATAAATTCTTTGAAACAATCCCAAATTCAGAGATTGTCGTATTTTTTGTAGATGAGGGTATAAAGGGGTTTAGAGAAGTAGCGAGAAAATTTGTTATAGAATTTTGTGAAAGATACGACATAAAATACAAAATCATCCCACTTAAAGAAGAACTTGGGATTACCCTTGATGATATTGTGAAGATTGCAAGAGAAAAAAATATAACTTTAAATCCATGTTCCTTTTGTGGTGTAATGAGGAGGAAATTATTAAACAAATATGCATTAAAAGAGGGATGTAATTATTTAGCCATAGGGCACAACTTGGATGACATATCTCAGGCAATAATGATGAACTATATAGATGGATCTATAGAAAAACTTGTTAGATTGGGTAAAGATGCAGAGCATCCGCTTTTGGTGAAGAGGATAAGGCCCCTAAAATACATCCCGGAGGAAGAGGTTCAGTTGTATGCTGATTTAGTTGGATTAAAGTATCAAAAAGAACCTTGTCCTTACTCATCAATCTCATATAGGGCAGAAATAAGTGAGATTATTGACAAACTTGAAGACAGCCATCCAGGAACAAGGCATTCAATTGTAAGTGGCTTTGAAAAATTAATTAAGCACTTGGATATTAAAATGGAAGTAAAAACATGCAAGATTTGTGGAGAACCAAGTTCAGGAGATATCTGCAAGGTTTGCTTATGGATGGAGAAGTTGGGACTTAGAGTATAGTCGTTTGCATTATAAAAATAAAAAGGTGAATCTATGGATAAGATAGTGGTTACAATAGATGAGTTAAAAAAGATGATAAGGAATAATGAGGAAGATAAAATAGATGAAATAGATATTGTCACAGCAGCAACATGCGGTATAATGTCTGGAACAATGGCAATCTTTCACATCCCTATGAAAGACAAGTTTAGAAAAGCAGAGAAGGTATATTTAAATGGCATTAAGAGTTTCCCAGGACCATGTCCAAACGAATATCTTGGCAGTGTGGATGTGGTTGTTTTTGGAACAGAACATAGTGAGGATTATGGAGGAGGATTTTTGTTTAAGGATTTGGTGAGAGGGAAGGAAGTTGAGGTAAAGGTTGAATGTGATGGAAAAATATACACAAATGAAATAACTCTTGAGGAGATTCCAACTGCAAGGATGATTGGAACAAGAATGGCATTTAAAAACTACGTTGCAGTTACAAACCTTGGAGATGAACCAATAAAAACAATATTCCATAGAAAGTTTTTGAGAAAAGGAGAGGCATCATTCTCAGGTTGTGGGGAAATAAACCCACTACAAAATATGCACGTGGATGAGAAGGAACTTGTTGGTAAGAAGATTTTGTTGAATGGTTCTGAAGGTGTTATATTAGGATTTGGAACAAGACACTCTAAGGAAAAACCAAACATCATGATTTCTGCAGATATGCATAATATGGATGCCTACTATTTAGGTGGTTTTATAACCTCAGCAGGATCGGAGGTATTCAACACTATAGCAATTCCAATAGAGGTGGATGAGAAGCATAAGGAGTATTTAAAGAAACTTGATGAATATATTGACTTGCCATTGACAAATGTCATTGGTAGGAATATTGTGGATGTTGGGAAATATTCAGAGGTTTGGAAAGATGTTGATTTAAGACCTCATGTTAATGTATATAGGTGTAGAAATTGTGATTTTTGCATAGTTGAGGAGTTGTGTCCAACAAAGGCAGTAAGAAGGGTGGAGCATTTAGGTGGGAGAAGGTTACCTAATGAAGATTGCTTTGGATGTGGAGTTTGTGCAACAAGTTGTCCTTATGGGATATATCAGATGAAATTAGGTAGTATATTAGATATTCCAATAACATGCAGGCAATCTGATAGAGAGAGAGCATTAAAACTTGCTGAAGAATTAAAAGAGAGGATTATTAAGGGAGAATTTGATATTTAGGCAGATTAATTTTAAATTTTCTAAACATTAAAAAATAATAGTGGTGCCCTATTTTGGGGGTCGGAACCTTTAACCCGTCTCGGTGTCAGCCATAAGGCCTCATCCACAATAATATTATAATCAGTATTAATCACATTTTAGTATTAATAATTTTTAATTTATATTACTTTCGATATAAAATTATCTAATTAGTATTATTAAGATTGTTAAAAATAAGTCCATTATACATTTGAAATAGTAAAATCAAAGGGGCAAAGTATATTGAGGTTACTGAAACCATTCAAAGATATTTAAATTCCCTTCCATCTGAAAAGAGACATAATTTAATGAAAGAAATAGAAAATGACTTTGAAGATTATTTAGAAAGACATTGGGAGGATTATGAATTTACTGGAATAGTTAAAATTGACTTAAAAACTTTTGAAGTTAAGAGTGGAAAGGTTAGCGGGCATCTCTTAAACAACTTCGCCATGGATGAATTTAACAACCATTTAAGAGTGGCAACAACAATTGGGAACTGGAGATTTAGAAATAAGATGACAAACAACATCTATCTTTAAGAGACTATCATGCCTTTTTATGGGATGAGAAGTATAAAATCTTCTTCATTCCAGTTCATAACCATGCATACATCTTCAAAGTGAGTAATGGAGAGATTGAGATGGTTAATGATGATGAACATAAAGGAGTAGTATTGAGAGCTTTATTTATAAACAACTATTTATATACATTCTCACGAACGGAGATGCATGTATTGGATGAGAATATCTGGGAATTAATTAAAAAGATAGAGTTTGATAAATAATTTCCATATATAGTTAGATGAGGTAGAATTATGATGCTTTACGTTCCATACTTAGTTTTTGAGGTTAATGGGAAAGAATATATGATAGATGCCTATTTTTCAAAGAAGCTTGAGAAGATTGAGAGGGTCTCAGCACTAATTAAACCAATAGACAGAGATTTACCAAAAACTGCTAAAAATCATCTCCCAATATTATTAAAAGAGAATGAATTGGAAGAATTTTTAAAAAAATTATTTGTTGAAGTTTATGAACAATCTGGAGAGAGATTGAATGCAAGATTAAAACATATGAGAAGATGGAACATATTTAGATTTATAGGCATTCCTGTAGGATTTTTAAGACATATAAAGAGAGAAGAAGATCTTGCAAAAGAAAATAGGGAGACAATGTTATCCTTAGCTATATTAAGAAAAATCCTTGACATTAAAAATCCAGAAGACATAAACAGCATAAAAATAACTGCAAAATACTACCTCTACTATAAAATTGAAATTAAAGGCAACCAAATTTTTAATGAGAAGGGAAAAGATATCATATACACTCAACTCCTTGAGATTGATAACGGATTTAAAAAATCCTTTAATATTTAGCATAAAGCCAGCAAGCAACGTAGTGGTTTTTCTCAACTTCAATCATTGGAGGTTCTTTCTCTCTGCAGATGTCTTTTACATAAGGACATCTTGGATGAAACCTACAACCACTTGGAGGATTAATTGGACTTGGTGGCTCTCCTTTAACAATCTTACGTTTTGCTTTAAGTTCTTTAGCAATTTCTGGGTTTGGAACTGGAATGGAGGAGAGGAGCATCTGGGTGTATGGGTGGAGAGGATTTTCAAAGATACTCTCTGAAGAACCAAGCTCAACGAGCTTTCCAAGATACATAACACCCATTCTATGGCTCATATACTTAACAACAGCCAAATCGTGTGAGATAAAGAGATATGCAAATCCATACTCTTTCTGTAAATCCTTGAGGATGTTTAAGATATTTGCCTGAACTGAAACATCCAACGCAGACGTTGGTTCATCAAGCACAATGAACTCTGGTTTTAATGCCAAAATCCTTGCCAAAGAAATCCTCTGCCTTTGTCCTCCACTGAACTCATGTGGATATCTATAAAGATGGCTCTCATTCAAACCAACACTCTCCAATAGATTTATAACAAACTCTTCTGGATTGTCTACCTCAATACCATGAAATCTAACTGGCTCCATGATGATTTGAAAGACCGTCTGTCTTGGGTTTAGAGATGAGTATGGGTCTTGAAACATTATTTGAGCTTTCCTTCTAAACCATTTTAGCTCATTGCCTTTAAGTTTCACCACATCTTTGCCTTTAAATAGTATCTCCCCAGCACTTGGCTCTATTAAACAAAGAATTGCCCTTCCAGTTGTTGTTTTACCACAACCACTCTCCCCAACTAATCCAAACGTCTCTCCTCTATATATATCAAAGCTTATGTCATCAACTGCCTTAACAAATCCTTTTGTAGAGAACAATCCCTTTATAGGAAAGTATTTTTTCAGATGTTTAACTTCCAATACTTTTTCCATAATTTCACCTTAGTAAAGGTGGCAAGCAACAAAATGTCCATTTTCAATCTCTTTTAGCTCTGGTATCTTTTGTTTGCAGATATCTTTTACGTAGGGACATCTTTGATGAAACCTACAGCCACTCGGAGGATTTATTAAATTAGGCACAGTCCCTGGAATTGATTCCAAACGTTCTATCTTTGTCAGTAAATTAGGAACTGCCAATGCTACAGATGTTGACTTTATTAAAACAAAAACATCATCTCCAACTTCAATACCTAAATCATTTAGTGCATCTTTTGTAATAACAGAGATTATTTTTTGGTCTCCTATCTTAACTACAACCTCTGCCATTACTTGACCAACTTTTATTTCTTCAACAGTTCCTTTTAATTGATTTCTCATACTAACTTTCATTTTATCACCCATAATACTTAACAAATAGTATATTATTATATTATTATATATCTTTCGGTATAAGGAAAGTTACTTCCTAATTACAACAGAAGATGATATAGATGCCTTCACGACCATTCCTTTTTTTAATCCCATTCTATATGCCTTAGATTTCATCAACTCACAGGTTAAATATACACCACCAACATCAACGATTGCCTCAACTGTTGATAAACTTAGTTGATAAACATCGACAACCTCTACCTCAAAGACGTTATTGTTTCTAAGGTGATAACGACATCCTCTCCCATCACCAACCAATACAATATCCTCCGGCCTTATGGCTAATGTTGCATCCCCACATTCATACCCACCATCAAGATAAATATCTAAATCTCCCTCAAAAATGTATGAGTCATCTTCTTTCTTAATTTTGCCTTTAAGAAAGTTCTTGTATCCAACAAATCTTGCTACAAATTCATTTTTTGGCTTGTTTAGTATTTCCTCAACGTCACCATATTGTTCTATCCTACCATTTCTTATTATTGCCATCCTCTTTGCCAAAGCGATAGCCTCAATAAAATCATGCGTTACATGTATAAACGTTAAATCTGAATCCCCATAAATTCTTTTAAGTTCAAGTATGAGATTTTCATGGTTTAATCTATCCAAAGAATTTAAGGGTTCATCAAGAAGAATAATTTCAGGTTCTACAACTAAAGCCCTTGCTAATGCAACCCTCTGCTGTTCTCCCATGCTCAACGTCTCTGGTTTTCTATTTAGGAGGTGCTCTATACCCAATGATTTACTAACCTCCCTAACTTTTTCTTCTCTAATTTTTCTATCTTTAATACCATAGCCAATATTGTCCTTCACACTCAAATGTGGGAAGAGATATTTTCCATGACACATGACAATTTTTCTCTCACATATGGGCTTGTTTGTTATATCTTCTCCATTTAAGATTATTCTTCCGCTATCTGGCTTTCTAAATCCCGCTATTATTTCTAAGAGTGTTGTTTTTCCGCTTCCACTTAAACCAAGGAATACGAAATAATCTTTTTTCCTTATTTCAAGGTTGTCTATTTCAAGGGTGAAGTAGGCAAGTTTCTTCTTTAAATTTTCTATTTTTAGCATATTTATCTACCTAACATGCAGAATCTCTCAACTCCTAATATTTTAGCCATTCCAGCAATTGTTGTTCCATAGAAGATAATTCTTTTGTTATATTTTTTAGCCAACTCCCAAATTTCTTCAAATGTCCCATTTGCTATTGTTGAGCCAGTAGCTAAAACTACATCTGAATTTTTTATTAGCTCTTCATTATATTCCCCATGGATAATTTTAGCCCCATATTTTATTTTTCCGACATTCTCTGGATTTAAATCGCTGACTATAACGTTCTCTGCTCCAAACTGACTAACAATTTCTTTAACAAATGCTGGCTGAAAACCAATAATTCCGATTTTTTTAATGTTTTCATTTTTTAACATCTTGGCAAGTTCTTTTGCACATTTCTCTGGCTCATCTCCACTACAATGTATTGTTCTATCAATCAAACCCAAGTATCTCATTATTGCATTTAATGTTGCAACAACTGCAGGATTGTTTCCATTCTCAATAACTTCTTTAACAGTTCCTTCAAATTCCACAGGTTCATCTGTAAACGCATCTCCTCCACATCCTTTAAAATTAGCCCTTAACAAAATCTCCTTCCCACTCATTAAAGGATAATCCTTTATTCTTGATGTTTCAAGTTTTGTGTCTGATATTTTAATCTCAACTACCTCATTTAGAAGGTTATTCTCCTCTACAAGGTTTTTTAGCATCTCCCTAACATTCACCATATTTTCCACCCTCCAAATTTACTACAAATTTTATTAAGGATATAACCAATACAGCAATTGCTATATGGATTGTTGCAATTGCAAGTGCAAGTTCTATATTTCCAATAGAAACATTTAAAAATACCGCAATTGGTAATGTTTCTGTTTTCATTTTTGTTGCTCCAGCAAGCATCAATGTTGCTCCAAACTCTCCAATAGCCCTTGCCCATCCAAGGATTGTTCCAGCAATAATACCACTCTTTGCAAGAGGGAGTGTTATTTTTAAGAAACTCTCTAATTTGGTAGAGCCCAGACTTTGTGCTATATATTCATATTTTACATCTATGCCCTCAAATACTGCCCTTGTTGTTCTAATGATAAATGGTGTTGCTATAAAGAACTGAGCAATTATAATCCCATTTTGCGTAAAGATTATATTAACAATGTTTTCTGTTATAAACTTTCCAATGGTTGTATTTCCAAAGAATATGAGTAATCCAAAACCAGATACGAGAGGAGGCAATAGAACGGGTAAATTTATCAAACTGTCTATAATTTCCTTACCTCTGAAGTTATATCTTGCAAGTGCATACGCTGATGGAACACCTACGATAAGTGCAAGAAATATTGCAATGAATGAGCATTTGATACTCAATAATATGGCAAATCTAACCTCCTCTGATTGAATTGCGTTAAGTAGAGTTTCTATTGAAATCTTTCCAAGTATGGAAACTATCACAGAAAGAATAATAAATAGAAAAAGCATCAATGTAGTGAGTGATACATATTTTAAACTTTTCTGATTCATTTCACTCAATCACCTCAAATCCATATTTTTTAAACACATCTTTCCCCTCAGTTAAAACGAAGTTGTAAAACCTCTCTGCATTTTCTTTATTTTTTGTGGTTTTTAGTATGGCAATTGGAACTGTTTTTATAACATTATATTTTGGATTTATTGGGATGATATCGACTTTATCTTTGTTTTCAACTGCATCAGCCCTCCAAATCACTGCAGCATCTGCCTGTCCTTCAATAGCATACAACAAAACTTGCTTTACAGTTGCTCCCTTAACAACAACATTTTTATTTATTTTTTCTGAAATTCCAGGATTGTATTTCTCTGCCTTTTTAAGAATCTTTTTAAATGTCTTACCAATTGCTATATTCTCATCACCCAAGGCAACTTTAACCCCAGGTTTTCCCAAATCCTCAAGGCAAGTTATATTCTTTGGATTTCCTTTTTGAACTACAATAACTGGAATATGTTTGGTAAAGTTTTTGTATTCTAATATATAACCTCTTTTCTCAAGTTCTTTGAGGTAAAAATGTGCTCCTGGCATGAATATATCTCCTTCATTTGATGCTAAAATTTTTGAATAGAGATAACCACTTCCAGCGTAGTCGTATTCAACTTTTATTCCATATTTTTTTTCAAACATCTTTCCAATTTCATCCATGGGCTTTTGCATTCCAGCCCCAACATAGGCGTGTATTACCTCTTCTTTTGTTTCAGATTTTTGCATACATCCAGACGCCAAAACTATTCCTACAATCAACAATCCAAATATCGCTATTTTTTTATCCATATTCTCCCTCAGATGTTAATGTAAGTTGTTACATTTTGTATGGAATAGTAATGTGTATCGATTATCGCCAGAACTTATATATAAATTTTTGAGTTTTGGTAAAATTGTTAAATACTACAACAATATATTATATAAATTTTTCGGTAATCGGAAACTTCTTTCCGTATTTGTGATAGAAAATTATATATAAACCTTTCGGCATAAGGAAATATACTTCCGTATGATGTATAAATTTAATAATAATTATAATATAATGAATGATGATATTATAATCATATTTGGGGTGGTATTATGATAAAACTTCTATACAAGGGAGAGTTGATAAGGGAAGATGAAACCATAAGGAAAGCCTCATCCTCAGTAACTTTAATTCAAACTGAAAACCATAATATAATAGTAGATACTTCAACTAAAGATAAAAGGGAATTGATAATTGAAGAACTAAAAAAATTAAACTTAGAACCAAAAGATATTGATGTTGTTATAAATACCCATAGACATTACGACCACATAGAGAACAACGACCTATTTGAAAATGCAGTAGTTTATGCCTCACCACAAGAATGTATAAATGAGTGTTTAGGATGCAAACTATACTCAGGAAGTGATGAAGTCAACGAATTTGAACCAATTGAAAAATTTAGGGATGATGAAGTAATTATACTAAAAACCCCCGGACATACATGGGGGAGTATATCTGTAGTTTATGGGAACTATATTGTTGCCGGAGATGCAGTTCCATTAAAAGATAATGCCCTATTAGATATCCCTCCAGCAGTTAGAGTTGATTATAGGTCAGCAAAAGGTAGTTTAAGAAGAATAAAACTGCTAAAAAAGAATATCATAACCGGGCATGATGGGATTGTCTATATCAGTATAACATCCAATAATACTGATGAATCATTCTAAATCCCCAAATACATCATCGTAAAATTCTTCCTCATCTTTAGTCATTTTTTCTTTTTCTTCCATTCTTTCTTTCCAGAATTTTATGAAGTCTATATCTTCTCCCCCATAGTTTCCATTGAACTTATTTACTTTTACAATTGCTGGTATTTTTATGCAGGGACCTATAATTATTGCCTCTCCAATGTTCAAACTTGTTAACTGCTTAATTAAATCTTCACTTAAATTTTCTGATGCGTGTTGAACGTGCTTTTGGTCATTTGGTTCAATTAACTTTGAGATTATTAAGTTGCTGCATTGAGATAACGCCTCAGCATCCAATGTCTTTGGTCTTTGGGATACTAAACAAATCCCTACTCCAAACTTCCTACCTTCCCTTGCTATTCTTGATATGTAGTGTTTTGCTTTTGTTTTTCTATTTTGTGGAACTATTAAATGGGCTTCCTCAAATATTAGGAATATTGGTTTTGCTCCATTCCTTCCATTTTCGAGGATGGCTCTTTTTCTGTCGTTTAGGATTTCTTTTGTGAAATAGGAGACAATAATATCAACACTGTTCTCATCCAAACTTTCAAGTGGAAGGATGTTTATATGGTGCTCTTTTATTTCATTTATTGGATTGTAGTGGATCTTTATTAAATCCTTCTTAAATTGGAGTAAATCTTCCAATCTAAAAATTGCCGTCTGGATACTGTCTTTGTCTTTCTTATAGTTCTCATCCTCCATAAAATTCTCTAATATGCCAATTATTGCATTTATGTATTCCTCTGCAGAGTTGAAGTCCTTCTCTTTATATTGTTCTTTTATTATTTTTATTGCCTTTCTTATGTAGGGTCTCTGCTTTGTTGCCTGTGCATCAACACCAGCCAAATCTGCCAAATCACTATCAGAAATATGGAAGATGTTTATTTTTGGTTCGATTACATGTTTTCTTAATGGGAAATTACATGATTCTATATTCCTATACTCTCCATGCATGTCAAAGACCAAAATGGTACCTCCAATCTTATTTAACTCTTCCATTAATACTGCAACTGTATTAGATTTCCCCATTCCAGTCATTGCCAATATTGCCAAATGCCTTGAGCAGAGTTTATTCACATCCAAAGAAACTTCAATATCTCTTGTGGCTAATCTTCCAATGGTTATGTAACTATTTGAAAATATGTCTTTTAGAGTTTCATTGTCTGCTTTATATATTGGTGTTCCTGGTTTTGGTGGGATTTTTGGTATCTTTAATTCCTTAATATCCCCTAAAACCTTAATTTTTCCAATTATGTAGTGGGAACTTTCATCATCAAATTTTCTAATCTTTTCTAAATCCTCAATGCTTAAAATTTCACTTAAAACCATATTTCCTTGGATTGTACTTTCTACCATCCCTAAAACATCTATTCCATCATAACTAACCATCACATAATCTCCAACTTCTGGTGGATGCTTTGCTAAAAATGTCAATTCATCTGTTCTTGTTTCCCCTATTGTATATCCAATAATCTTTTCCATGATTACCACTTAACTTAAAATTTTAAACCATAAGCATTATTGAAAAGATTTATAACAAAATATTAAATACATCATCTGTAAAAATTTATGTATAACTGGTTTTTAAAATTTGGGTTAGTGATGTGCATGTATGCCATTGGAATTGGTGAAAAAAAGGATGAGGTTTTAAAAGCATATCATAAATTAAGTGAAGAGGGTATTGATGTTGAATTAATCAATAATCCAAAAACTTTAGTTGATAAACTTCTAAATAAAGAAATAGATGGAGCAGTTAGGGGCTCTCTCTCATCATCAAAGGTAATTCCTTATTTAAGGGAGAAAGTTGGGAGGTTTTATAGGGCATCTATATTAAAAAATCCGTTTAATAGAGAGATTTTTTTGCTCTCTCCAGTTGGGATTGATGACATTAGGGAAGATAACGAAGGAAGGATTAAAGATAAAATTGAATTGATAAACTATGCAATCAATTTCTTAAAAAGGAACAACATCAAGCCAAAGATTGCCTTGTTATCTGGTGGAAGGTTGTCTGATTATGGGAGGAGTAAAGAGGTTGATAAAACCATTGAAGAATGTGAAAAAATTTTAAAATACTTTAAAGAAACAGATGAAAAAGTTGATATAGTGCATAATGGAATACTAATAGAAGAAGTTTTAAAAGATGGTTGTAATGTAATAGTTGCTCCGGATGGAATCAGTGGAAATTTGATGTTTAGGTGTTTTGGTTTGGTTTGTGGTTTAGAGGGTTATGGGGCTGTTTTATTGAATAATAAGGAGATAAATTTTTTTGATACCAGTAGAAATGCAACATGGAAAAGATACTACAACGCAATAAAATTTATAGAAAATATTAATAAAGATAAGTCTTAATTTATAATTGTTTGGGAAATTTTATTGTTTATCAACATTAAATTAACTTAATAATGCAGTGATTTCATATATTTTATCTTTTCTATTCTTCCTTTATTAACTATGATAATGGTGATGTTTTTGCTGATTGAGTTGTATAATTTTTTAAATAAGATGGGTATTTTGAAAATTTACGAAAGGGTTCTTGAAAGAGAGATAGATAAGGGCAGGGTTCCAAAACACGTGGGAATCATAATGGATGGGAATAGAAGGACAGCAAAGGAACTAAAAAAACCTATAACCTATGGGCATTATTTGGGGGCGGAAAAGATTAGGGAAGTTTTAAGATGGTGTATTAATTTAGATATTAAGGTTATTACAGTATATGCATTTTCCATGGAAAATTTTAGAAGACCTAAAGATGAAGTAAGGGCACTAATGGATTTATTTAAAAAGAAATTTATAGAAGTTGCAGAGGATGAAGAAATACACAAATACAAAGTTAGAGTTAGGGCCATTGGAAGAACCAACAAACTACCAAAGGATGTGCAAGAGGCAATAAGATATGCAGAAGAAAAAACAAAAAATTATTCAAATTATTTTTTAAATGTTGCAATTGCTTATGGTGGGCAACAGGAGATTGTTGATGCAGTAAAGAAAATAGCAAAAAAGGTTAAAAATAATGAATTGGATATTGAGGATATAACAGAAGAGACCATTTCAAAACATCTCTATACATCCAATCTTCCACATCCAAACCCAGATTTGATTATTAGAACCTCAGGAGAGGAAAGAATTAGTAATTTTTTAACATGGCAATCATCATATTCAGAACTATACTTTTGTGAAACCTACTGGCCGTTGTTTAGAAAGATTGATTTTTTAAGGGCTATAAGGGATTATCAAAGGAGAGAAAGAAGATTCGGTAGGTAGGAAATATGAAAAGATTGGTTATTTTAATTTTAGTGGTTTTGCTGTGCGGATGCATAGGAGACAAAACCACAGACACCCCAAGTGTCCCTAAGAATAATGTTGCAAAGACAGATACCAATCAAAACAACATCGTCCCAAATGAGACCCAAAATATCACAAATGAAACCAAAATCCCATCTGAAGTTCCAATTCCATTTGAGATCGTTGAAATGGGGATATTTGGGAAAGAAGAACATGGAAAATACATCCACTATACAAAGGATAACAAAACCATAATTGAACTTTATATGGGAAAAAAACCAACTGCGGGGTATAGCATAAGTATATCAAAAATCACAAAAAAGAACGATAAACTTCTTGTATATATAAATGAAAGTTATAGGGAAGAAGGCAATGCAATGGTAGTTACATCCCCCTATGTAATTGCAGAGGTTAATGGAACTTACGATAACGTTGTTTTTGTGTTTGTTGGAAATGAATAATATCATTTAACTATTTTTTTAGTTCAAATCAAATTTAAATTTAAAGCATTTAAACAACTGTAACTTAGGGTAAATAAACACGCTTCATTCCATTAAAGTATTTATAACACATTTTTACAATAATAAAAATTAATTTAAAAAATAGGGATGTGGTAATTTGAGGGTTGAGATAATATTCTTAGGTTCGGGTGGTGGAAGATGGGCAACTATTACACAAACACGAGGTACTGGAGGATTTAGAATCCACACTGAAAAAACAAAACTCCACATAGATCCTGGACCAGGGGCATTAGTTAGAATGAAGGATTTAAAAATAACCCCATGGGGAACAAATGCCCTCTTTATCTCCCATTGTCATCCTGACCACTATACGGATGGGGAAGTGATTATAGAGGCGATGACAAAAGGAATGACACAAAAAAATGGTGTTATAATAAGTAACTTTACAGTATTGGAAGGTTTTGGGGATTTTGAAAATGCAATATCAAAATATCATCAATCAAAGGCATTGAAGAGATATATTCTTTATCCAAAGGATTCTGCAAAAATTTATGATATGGAGTTGGTTGCAACAAAAACAAAACATGGAGATCCTTATGGCATTGGGATAAGGATAAAAACCAAAAAAGGAGATATCGGCTATACTGGTGATACGGAATATATAGATTCTTTAATTGAGGATTTTGATGGGGTTAGAGTTTTTATTGCAAATATTGTTAGGAAAAAAAATGAGAGGATAAGGGGACATTTATGCTCAAACGACGTTATAGATTTGGTAAATTCAATGAATAAAAAACCAGAATTGGTGGTTATGAACCATATGGGAGTTAAGATGACAAATCCTGAAAAAGAAGCAAATTATATTGCCGAGAATATAGGAACCAATGTAATCCCTGCAAAATTGGGCTTAAAAATTGAGTTGTTAGAAGAAGGATATCTATCATACATGATAGGGCAAGAGAAAAAATAATTATAGTTTTGATAACTTCTCCCTTAATATAGCATTAACTAATTTACCATCTGCCTTACCTCTCAAAACTGCCATACATCTACCCATTAACATACCTATCGCTCCCATCCCCTTGCTTTTAACAACATCAATATTCTCATTTATAATATTTTCGATAATCTCTTCAACTTCCTCTTTTGAGAGTGATTTTAATCCCTTAATCTCTAAAATTTCATCAATGTTTTTATCTGGAAACTCGCAAAATCCTTTAAGAATTTCAATAATTGCTTCTTTTGACATCTTTCCTTCTGATAAACCTTTAAATGTTTCTCTTAAATGTTCTTCAGTAATTTTTGATATTTCATAGCCCTCTCTTCTAATTTCTTTTAAAGTTCCTTCCAATGTTGTTGCTATCAACGTTGGTTTTATTGACTTGAATTCCTCACAAAGTTTCTCAAATACATCAACATAGTATGAAAGAACCATCTGTTTTGCTAACTCTTCATTTAACCCGTATTCTTTAATAAACCTCTCAACCTTCTCTTCTGGCATCTCAGGTAAATTATTTTTAATTTTCTCGATCAACTCTTTGCTTATTTTTATTGGTGGGATGTCTGTTTCAGGATACATCCTCGCTGCTCCTGGCAATGGTCTTAAGTATGAGGTATTTCCATCCTCCAATGCCTTTCTTGTCTCCTCTGGAACTCCAATTAATGCCTCTTTTGCCCTATCTTTTACTGCCTCTAATGCCTTATCTACCTTCTCCTCTTCATCCGCAACTATTATTACGGCATCCCCTCCTCCTGCATTAACAAATTCTCTCAATTTTTTAACCTCTTCTTCACTAATGCCATATTTTGGAAGTTCATCTGTGTGGAATAAACCACCAACTCCTGCAATAACCTTTGCCCTATCTGAGAACTCCGTCCCTAACCTCCTGCCTGGTTGAATTTCCCTACCAACCAAACCAGCAAAGCCCTTTAATAAAATTGCCTTAACTTTACCATTCTTCTTTTTTAAAGCATTTCTTATAACTTTTGATTTTGTATCTTTAAATATCTCCGTTACATCAAATATATCATTAACAACCTCAGCATTTCTCTCTTTTAGTTCATCTCTTATCTTTAATAAGTTAATTTGCCTAATTACCTCATTCTCTATGACTTTTTCAATTAAATCTAAGTTTTGAACCCCCTTAACCTCAATTCTTGCCCCATCTTTTATTGATATGTTAATATCTTGCCTAATTGTTCCTAATCCCCTCTTAACTTTTCCTGTTGCCCTCAAAATTTCTCCAATTCTTCTCGCCGCTTCTTTACCCATTTTTGGGGATGTGATATCTGGTTCGGTTGAAATTTCTACTAATGGAATTCCTAACCTATCTAAATTATAAACGATGCAATCCCCTCTATCTTCAATCTTCCTTGCAGCATCCTCCTCCAAACATAAACTTGTTACCCTTACTTTTCCAAACTCCGTCTCAATATGTCCATCCTTTGCTATAAACATCGTCCTTTGAAAACCAGATGTGTTAGAACCATCAATAACAATCTTCCTCATTGTATGGACTTCATCAACAACTTTCATATTCATCAATAAAGCAACCTCTAATGCAACCTCTATTGCTTCCTCAGATGGCAAATGAGGAGGTTCCTCATCTAACTCAACTAAGCAAGTTGTGTCATTGTAGTATTGGTAAATGAATTTCTTTCCTTTCTTTGCCTCAATTAACGCCGCTCTATCAACTTCTCCCATCTCACTTTGGGAAGGTCTTAAAACTCTCAATATTTCCCCATCTGGTTCATCATCCCTAATGATTGTTGGGCAGTGGCAGAATAATTTCCTCTTTGTGTTTAATTGCTGATGAATTTCCAAACCAACCTTTAATCCTATTTTATTATAATTAATCTCCATCTTATCACCTAACTTATTTAATAGGTATCAAACCTACTCCTGTACTCAATTTCCCCAACTAAATTTTTGTTGATTAATCTTTTAGCCTCCTCTACATCATAATTTCCTAAAAGATACATTAACTTAACCAATGCAACCTCTGGTAGCATGTCTTCGCATCCAATAACTCCCAACTTTTGTAATTCCCTTCCATTTGAATATACATTCATATTTACTCTTCCATTGATTGTTTGGGTTGTCATAGCAACAACAACACCATTATCTACCGCATATTTTATGCCATCAAAGAATGTTTCTGGTGCATGACCTAAACCAGTTCCCTCTAAAACAATTCCTTTATATCCATTGTCAACATAAAACTTTAAGATATCTGAACTAATTCCCGGATAAATCTTAATTAATGCCACTTTTTCCTCTAAGTTTATATTTATTTTCACTTTTTTAGTGCCTTCACTTTTCTTTGGTTCTCTTAAATATTCTATCGCCTTTGTAAGTGGATTTATCTTTGCAACAGGAATGGTGTTTATTGATTTAAATGCATCTCTTCTTGATGAATGGGATTTCCTAACTTTAACTCCTTCATGCAAATAGCAGAATGTATCTCCACTCTCCCCATGCATAACAACATAAACTCCCTTAATTGGCTCTGTTGCTGCCAAAACACTACTAATTAAATTCAATGCCGCATCTGATGAAGGTCTATCGCTACTCCTCTGTGCTCCAACCAAAATTATTGGCACATCAGTTTCTATCATAAAGGATAATGCACTTGCGGTATAGTGCATCGTATCTGTTCCATGAGTTATAACAATTCCATCCGCCCCATTTTCAATCTCTTCTTTAATTGCCTCAGCAATTTTCTTCCAATATGATGGGAGCATATTCTCGCTTAGAATATTCATTATTACCTTTCCTTCAATATTTGCTATATCCAAAAGTTCTGGAACTGCCCTTATCAAATCATCTGCTGTAAATGCAGGGTGAACTGCCCCAGTTTTATAATCCACTCTTGAAGCAACGGTTCCTCCTGTTGATAAAATAGAGATATTTTTTAAATTTGGATTCTTTTTGATGTCTAATGGAGGAAGTTTGTATTCTGGTTTTTTGCCCTTTTCGATGATTTCGATTTTTTCAATGTTTTCTTTTAAAATCCCCACATTATAGCCGTTCTTCATTTTTATAACTACTGTGTTCTCATCTATTGAAGGTAAAATAACTCCTATATATTCAGAGTCCCTTGTGCAAACTTTTACAACATCTCCAATTTCCATAATCTCACCAGATAAATTTTAATTACCTCAATCAATCTCTAAACTTTTTAACCTATCCCCTATATAGTTGAGCATTCTTTTTAAATTTTCTTTGTTGTTGTAATTATTAAGAATATTTTCCAATTCATCCCTACTTTTATTTTTATACTCCCTAACATACTTTATGAGTAATGGCAAACATCTCGTTAATTCATCCACAATGGTTATTGTTGATTTCCTTGCTGTTCTTGATAGTGGATTCAAATCAATAGAAATTACTTTTTTTCCCATTTTTACCAATGCTTCTGTTCTGTCTCCATCTTCTAAAGGAACTAAAACCACATCTGCAGTATAAATTCCCTCTTCTGAAACATTTCCCCTCAAACTGTCTAAATTTGGAATTTGTTTGTTTGCATCATCCACTCCCAACAATTTTATCTCTCCATTTTCTATCTCTTTTTCAAACTCTTTCTTTATTTTTTCTTCCCTTTCCTTTGTTCTATAAAACAAATTCACCTCAATTTTTCCATTTAGTTCTTTTGCAAGTTCTACAACCTCTTCCTTAGCCAATGCAACTGTATTACCATTCACTGATATAACTGGATTCCCTGCCAAAACCAGTAAGGCAGATGCTGCCTTTATTGATTCGAGTGCGATATCTGTTGTTTTTTCTCCAATTAAATAATCAAAGGTCTCTCCTCTCCCATGTGCTATTAATCCAGGTTTTGCCAATATACCTTTATCTAATGCCTCTACAATTTTTTCTCTTTTTAATAGCGATTCGTATCTTGGATGTGATTTTGGAATATCCATTGTCCCACCAAATTATAATTGTTTATTTGGATTTTATGCGCAACTCAAAAATTAACAACCTATTTATACCAAAACTGGGATATTGTTAAATATGGTTGTTTTGCAATTAGATTTAAATTATAATTATTATAAATTTAAAATTTGAGGAACATTATATTCGCAGCGACAGGTTGTTGAGTTTTATGTTACGTCTAACATAAGTTATAAATTTTTCTTCTCTTGGATGGTGGGATAGTGAAAATTATAACATCCAAACGGGCACAAATTTCCCTGGAACTTGGTATATTACTTATGGTGGCTGTTACAGTTGTTGTAATTGTTGCGTACTATTATTTAACAACAATAAAAACCTCTGGAGAAACTGTGAACAAAACAATTACAAATGCAAGTACCACATACTCTGAGAAGATTAAAGACATTGCCAATCAGTTGAGTAATTTATCAAATAAATAATTCAGTCAAAAGTTTTTAATATTACTTTAAAAATTTTATTGTTTATGTATTTTTAAATTAAAATCATTGTTATCTGTGTTATAGGGGTGATTAAATGAAACTGCATGAGTATGAGGCAAAGAACATATTTAAAGAATACGGTATCCCAACTCCAGAGGGCTTTGTTATTTCAAAGGAAGAACTCTCAAAGATAGATGATATTGATGTTAAATCTGTTGTGGTTAAAGCACAGGTTTTTGTTGGTGGAAGAGGAAAAGCAGGTGGGATTTTATTTGCAGATAATAAGGAAGAGTTAAAAGAAAAAATAAACGAACTTTTTAGTAAGGAGATAAAAGGAGAGAAAGTTGAAAAAATATTAATTGAGGAAAAACTACCAATAAAAAAGGAATACTACTTGGGAGTTGTTATTGATAGAAATGAGAAAAAACCAGCAATCATGTTTTCAACCGAAGGTGGAGTAGATATTGAAGAAGTTGCAAAAAGAAACCCTGAGAAGATTGTAAAATACCACATAGAGCCAAGAAAAGAATTCCTTCCATACTCTGCAAGGTGGATTTTGAAACATGCCGGTATTCCATCAAAAGAAATTCCAGTTGTTGCCGATGTTATGTATAAATTATACAAAATATTCAAAGATATGGACGCTGTTTTAACTGAAATAAACCCTCTTGTTATAACAGAGGATGGAAAGGTTTATGCTGCTGACGCTGTTTTGAATGTCGATGATGATGCTTATTATAGGCACGATTATTCAAAGTTTGAAGAGTTTGGCAAAAAGGAGAAGTTGGAGTTTGCCTATGTTGAGTTGGATGGGGATATTGGAGTTATTGGGAATGGAGCAGGTTTGACATTGGCAAGTATGGACATCATTAAAGAATTTGGTGGAAATCCAAGTTGTTTCTTAGATATTGGTGGTGGAGCAAGTGCGGAGATTGTTAAAAAAGCATTAAAAAAGGTTTTAGAAAATCCAAAGGTTAGGGGAGTTTTCATAAACATACTTGGTGGAATAACAAGGTGTGATGAAGTTGCAAGAGGAATCGTTGAGATTTTAAAGGAACATCCTAATGTAAAATTTGCCGTTAGAATGATGGGGACTAATGAAGAAGAGGGGAGGAAAATTTTAGAGGAAAATGGCATTCCTTATGAGACTTCAATGGAAGAGGCAGCAAGAAAATTAATGGAGAGTTTGGCATAAATCAATAATTTTTTTAATAAACAACAAAATAGGCGATAAAATGAAAGTTCTTGTAACAGGTGGGGCAGGATTTATTGGAAGTCATATCGTTGATGAATTGATAAAAAATGGATATGAAGTTGTTATTTTAGATAATTTAATAACTGGAAACAGAAAGAATATAAATCCAAAGGCAGAATTTGTTGAAGGAGATATAACAAACAAAAATTTGGATGAAAAAATTAATTTTCATGATATTGATGTCGTTATTCATCAAGCAGCACAAATAAATGTGAGAAAGTCGGTGGAAAATCCCATCTATGATGGGGATGTTAATGTTTTAGGAACCTTGAATATCTTAGAGAATACGAGGAAGTATAATGTTAAAAAAATCATCTACGCCTCATCTGGTGGGGCAGTTTATGGTGAGCCGGAGTATTTGCCAGTGGATGAAAATCATCCAGTTGTTCCACTTTCCCCTTATGGATTGAGCAAATACTGTGGAGAGGAATATATTAAACTATATAATAGGTTATATGGTATAGAATACTGCATTTTAAGATACTCCAATGTTTATGGAGAGAGACAAGACCCAAGAGGAGAAGCAGGGGTTATAAGCATCTTTATAGATAGGATTTTAAATAATAAAAATCCGATAATCTTTGGGGATGGTAATCAAACAAGGGATTTTGTTTATGTAAGGGATGTTGCAAAGGCAAATTTAATGGCACTTAATTGGAAAAATGAAGTTGTAAATATCGGAACTGGAAAAGAGACATCCGTTAATGAACTATTCAAAATTATTGCCAATGAGTTAAATTACAAAGATAAGGCAATATATGACGATCCAAGGGAAGGAGAAGTTAGAAGAATTTATTTAGATATAAAAAAGGCAGAAATGTTGGGATGGAAACCAGAGGTTGATTTAAAAGAGGGAATTAAAAGGGTTGTAAATTGGATGAGGACGTAAATTTTATATCATTATTTTATTTTTTCATTTATTTTTTTCTTCTTCCTTAATCAATCTATAAAACCAAGGTTCTTCGTAATTTTCTAAATCTTTAACATAGGGACAATCCTTTGGAAAAACTCCAGCCATAATCCCTTCCATAACTGTTAAACATCCATACTTAAACCTATTCTTATAAACAGTACATAATTTTGTTTCTTTATTCAAGTGCTCGCAGTAGACAACCTCTAATCCATTTTCTGTTTTGTATGCGTGTAGTATGCAACATCTTCCACATCTTTCACATAACTCATCTGGAAATAGTTCTTCACTTATCTTGATAACCTTATTTTTCCTGAACCTTAATGTTTCCATATTATCACCTAAGTTAGAAAGATAAGTTAAATGATATTAGTATATAAATTTTTGGTATGTGGAATTTTTAAACAAAATAATCTATAAATATATGTTTGCGTTAAATTAGTAGGGAATGTTGAATATACTATATAAAAAACTTTAAGTAGGGTTATTTACGTTATTAGATGTCACAAAATACCATACTAAAATTTATTGTTTCATTTAATCTTAATTTTGTAAAACTGAAACACTAATAAAAAATAGGTGTGAAAATGGAGTATTCCATAGTAATTGGATATATTTCGTTTTTATTAATTGCAGGGTCATTTATAGCGAGAATTGGAGAAAAAATGGGACTGCCTGATATCCCACTATTACTGTTATTTGGGCTTTTTGTTGGACCGGTGACTGGTATAGTGTCTTCCAATTATGCACAGAACATCTTTGCCATTGTTGGAACCATAGGATTGATTGTTCTTTTATTGGTAGGAGCATTTGAAATGAGATGGATTGTTTTAAAGAGGGTATTAAAAACAGTTTTAAAATTAGATACAGTTGCACTCTTTATTTCTCTCGCTATTTCTGGAGTGATATTTAATATGATTTTCAAACTACCTCACTTCAATCCAGTTGGATATTTGTATGGTGCAATAAACTGTGCTACAGACCCTGCAACACTAATCCCAATATTTTCCAAATCCAACATAGACCCAGAAATCGCTATAACCTTAGAGGCAGAGAGTGTATTTAACGACCCCCTTGGTATTGTGGCAACTATGTTGAGTTTATCCGCATTGGGATTGGGAGAGAGTACCAACCCAATATTGGAATTTTTAGCATTGGCTATTGGTGGAGGAATTTTGGGTTTAATAGCAGGGAAGATATTTGAGATAATGGTTTTAAAAGAAGATTTTAATGAGTATATAGCCCCACTAAGTATTGGAGCTGCAATGGCTGTATGGTATGTTGGAGAAGAGTTGATTCCAAAGGTAATTGGTTATGAGTTTAGTGGGTTCATGGCAGTTGCTATAATGGGATTGTATTTAGGGAATACATTAACAAAATACCCAAGAAAGTCGAATGAAATTGAAAAAATTACGGAATTCTGCACAGATTTGTCAACACTTATAAGAATATTGATATTTGTATTTTTAGGGGCAAGTATAAGCCTTCCCTTCCTAAAAAGTTATGGATTTGAAGGTTTGTTGTGTGCAGTAGGTGCTATTTTCATTGCAAGACCAATTGCCGTATTTATGGCAACATCAATACCACCTATCAACGAAACTTTAAAAGAAAGGTTATATCTCGCATTGGAGGGGCCAAGAGGTGTGGTTCCTGCAGCATTGGCGGCAACGGTTTATTCACACATAATGGCAAATCCAAACATAATTCCATCATATATTGGAAAGTACATACAACCAGAGGCTATTGCCGGCTCAATTTTGGTGGCAACATTCATGACGATTTTACTGAGTGTGGTTATTGAAGGTTCATGGGCAAGACCACTTGCAGACAAACTCTTAAAATAAGGTTAAATTTGGGGTGAATCTATGGAAGTTGTAAATGTAGAGGATGAGATGAGTAAAGAAAAAACAAAAAGGGACAAAAAAGTATGCGTTGTTGGTTTAGGCTATATAGGATTACCAACTGCAAGTATGCTCGCAAATCATGGGTATAAAGTTGTTGGCGTAGATATTAATGAGGATAGGGTAAATGCTATAAAAAATGGGACTTTGCAAATAGAAGAACCTGGTTTAATGACGTTGGTTAAGGGAGCAATAAATTCTGGAAATTTGGTTGTTAAAACTACTCCAGAAGAAGCAGATATTTTCATCATCTGCGTTCCAACACCTGCAGTGGAAAATAATGGGGTAAAAAAATGCGATCTAAGTTACGTATGGAGTGCGGCAAAGAATATTAAACCATATTTAAAGAAGGGAAATTTAGTTATAATTGAAAGCACAATCCCTCCAAATACTACCAACCAACTACGCGAGTTTTTTGGAGAAGGCATTTATGTTGCCCACTGTCCAGAGAGGGTTCTTCCAGGAAGAATTTTGATAGAGTTGGTTGAGAACGATAGGATTATTGGTGGAGTTGATAAAAAATCCGCAGAATTGGCAAAAGAAATATATCAATCATTTGTTGATGGGAATATATATCTAACTGATGCCACAACGGCAGAGATGGTAAAGTTGATGGAAAACACGTTTAGGGATGTGAATATAGCGTTGGCAAATGAATTTGCAAAGGTTTGTGAGGAGATTGGTGTTAATGTTTGGGAGGCAATAGGGTTAGCCAATAAGCATCCA
The DNA here is from genome assembly GCF_000243455.1 of Methanotorris formicicus Mc-S-70. Lineage (NCBI taxonomy): Archaea > Methanobacteriati > Methanobacteriota > Methanococci > Methanococcales > Methanocaldococcaceae > Methanotorris > Methanotorris formicicus. The sequence goes on from NZ_AGJL01000014.1 coordinate 37,408, forward strand.
AGGGTTAATATCCTAAAACCCGGCCCAGGGGTTGGAGGACATTGTATAAGTATAGACCCATGGTTTATAGTAGAAAAATCTAAAAATGCCAATCTCATAAAAACTGCAAGGGAATTAAATGACAAAATGCCAGATTATGTTTGTAACTTGATTTTGAGAGAGATTGAAGGTATTAAAAATCCAAAAATTGCCATTTTTGGGGTGACTTATAAGGGTAACGTAGATGATACAAGAGAAAGTCCTGCTAAAAGGATTGTTTCCAAATTGTTATCAAAAAACATGGATGTTAAATGCTATGACCCACATGCTAAGGTATTTGATTATGAACTTTGTGGTTTATGGGAATGTGTTGAAAATGCAGATTGCATAGTTGTTTTGGCAGATCACAATGAGTTTAGGGATTTTGTTGAGGAGGAGGTAAAAAACATAGGTTTAAAAGTTAAGACCAAAAAAATTATCGATACAAAAAATATCCTAAACCACGAATTGTGGGAGAACTGCGGTTTTGATGTGACTTTGTTGGGAGATGGTAAAAGATTTAGGACTTTCGCAAATACATTTAAATACTTAGATTAACAATAAACCAGTTTCTTTACATAAAGAGATTATGGCATTCCCAACGGCTATTCGATTTAGTTCTCTTCTAAACTCATACCAAGTAATCTTTTTATCGATTCTAATTTTCTCTAAAATAAAGAAAGCCCTCATAGCTAACGAAATATGACCTAATACTGGAAATCTTTTTCTAACGAAGAAATTTCCAATA
>NZ_AGJL01000015.1 GCF_000243455.1 Methanotorris formicicus Mc-S-70
AGTTCTTAAAATTTGAACACTCATCTTCACTTACAATTACATAATATAAATAATTGTTGTTGTTAAATTGAATTATACGGGGGGCATCACCGAGCGAAGTGGGTATAGTTGTGCTTAAAGTGGTTATTATCTTTAATAAAATTTTTAGTTTTGTTGTAAGTTCAATATTTAAAAGTTATGTTTAAATAACATAAAAAAATGCACAACTACAATACATCCTTTGATGAAACTTTTTAAAAGTTTTGATGTGATTAAGATTTTTTACAAATAACATAAACAATAAAGACTATAATAAGAATTAGAGGATTTGTGAATAATATAAGGATGGATACTGCAAAAGTTAAAAAGTCTAATCTTTCCTTTAATATTTTATTTTGTAGTTCGTTTTCTTTTCTATTTTCTTCTAAAATTGTACTAACTATTTCACAAATTTTCTCTGCTTTTTCTTCATCATTGACTAAATTTTTTATTTTTTCATAAAGTTCTACACTTGGCATTTTCTCACCAAATAACATATAAATAAATAACCAATACAATTAAATGCAGAATATAAATTAGAATACCAAATGTTAAAAACCTAACAATACTTATTTTTCCATCGGACAATCTCAAAGTTATTAAATTTGCAAAGGAAGCAATTAAAGTCCCATTCCCACCAACATTCACACCATAGGCAATTGGTAGCCAGTTGTTATATATGTTTGATAATAGAATAGTTGTTGAAACGTTTGAGATTATTTGGGATAATAATGATGCATATATCATGGTGAATATATTATTTTCACAATTGATTTTGAAGAGTTCCATAATTCCCAATCTCTTCAAACCTTCAATATCAATAAACAATGCACAAAACGTTAAGATGAAAAGATAATCAATTTTTATCCTTTTGACAAGTATGATGAGGAGAATTATTGGTAACAAGTAGACATGATTAAAAATACCTAAGATTGATGCAATAACGAGTATGAACACTATCAAATAACTTATCCACTCTTTTTCAAATTTTTGAGTTTTTATTATCTTTATATTACTTATCCTCCCTAAATCCAAAAACGGAATTAAAACTAAAATACCTAAAATTTCAAATGGTATCATATTCATTATAAACTTCATAGGGTTTAAATTGTAATGGTAATAAATGAATAAATTCTGCGGATTTCCAAAAGGGGTTAGAGAACTCCCAATGTTTGCTGAAATCCCCTCAAGTATGAGGATTTTTCTTAAGTCGATATTGCAGTACTTTGCAACGATTAGGGTTATTGGAATTACAACAAAGAGTGCAATGTCATTTGTCACAAACATGGATAAAATTATGGTAAGTATGATTAAGACAATAAAGATTCTCTTTGTTCTTTTTAGTATCTTTAATGAAATCCATTCCAAAAATCCACAATCCTTTAAAAGATTCACAACCACCAACATATAAAATAAACTAAAAATTGTCTTCCAATTTATAATATCTATGATTTCAATAGGTTTTATTAAGAAAATTAGGAATAATACTGAAATAGAAATAAAAAATAAAAAAATAACTTCATCAATTTTTACACTCATACATTCTCACACAGATATTTTAATGCCTCTTCTTCCATAAAATGCAGTTTTCCAGGAATGATTATGCAGTGCAATGGTTCCCCAAAGTCATAATCAATCAAATCCTTTATTTTGCCATAAACCAACTTTGGCTTTAAACTTCCCACCCTTGCGACAACAACGACCTTTGTATTCTCGCTTATAATATTTTCCTTTCTTCTTTTTTCCAATTCTAAGAGGATTTTTAACCCCTCATTTGCAGTCATGAATTTATTTTTATCTGCATGGATATCTAAGAGGCATAATGTATGGTACCCCATCTTTAAATTTTCCTTTATAACATCATAAGGCGTCTCTGGGAAATAATTTGGTTCTGGGAAGACAATTGAGGTTGTTTTACCAAATTTATACAATTGCAAGCCTGTTATCCCAACTACTGAGTAGATGGATGGGGCATTTATAATAACAACTTCAATACCTTTCTTTTTTGCTTCAACTACCAAATCAACGTGTGTTGTTGCAACCATTGGGTCTCCCGCCGTTAAAAACATTATGTCTTTTTCTTTTGCCTCCTCAATCAATTTTTCTGTTTCGTATTCAACCTTTTCTCTACTTAAAACTTCGATTTTTCTTCCAAGTGTTTCCTCTATTTTTTCAATGGTTGTTCCTGTCAAAATTGCTGTATAGAATTCTGCATAGATTTTATCTACTTTTTTAGCAAATTCTAAGGTTTTTAACGGCATATCTTTTTCATCATACAATCCTAATCCTGCCAAAATGAGCATAATCCCACCAAAACTGAACTTGACATTATTTAAAATTATATTTTTTTATTTTTTATTTTTTCGCCAGATAATCCCAATTATACTAAAATAAATCCTATTATCCTCCAAATAGTTAATAATAAATATGGAGTAGATAAAGATATGGGCATATTTAAAACTTTTGCAAGTTTATTGGACGTTTTGCGAATGAGTATCATAATCTTAAATTTCAATCTACAATGTTTAGCAAACATTTAATTTAAAATTTAAAGTTAGTAGGTGTCATCTATTAGTTTGCATTATAAATGGTTAAAATTAATTATTTTAAATATCATAATTTAATCTTTCAAAATTCATTATCACCAAGTGGGGTAGATATAGTCGTTCTACAATTAAATGATATTTAACTTCCAAATTAATGTTAAATGATTTTAAACGAGATACGAGTTATACAATGTGCACGGTGAAATTGTGGATGAGTATTTATTGTTCTTTATAATTATTGCCACAGTGTTTATTGTCCCTAATTTATTGAGGAAGTTTAACGTTCCCGCTATAACATCAATTATGTTGGCAGGTATTTTAATAGGACCATATGGTTTAAATATTCTCCAAATTGATGAAACTTTAAAGATATTTTCTTCATTTGGAGCGATATTTTTGATGTTCTTGGCTGGTTTGGAAGTTGATAATGAAACTTTGAGGGAAGAGTTTAAGAACTCTATGGTTGTTAGTTTATTTTCCCTCATAATTCCTGGTGTTGGGGGATACTTTGTTGGAAAATATTTGGGGCTTGGATTTACTGGAAGTTTGTTATATTCAGTTATATTTGCCTCCCATTCTGTTGGAATTGTCTATGCATTAATGGATGAACTTAAAATGGTTAAAACAAAGTTGGGAACGATGATGTTGAGTGCAACTATATTGATTGATTTAATTACATTGATATTATTATCTATCGTTATCAAGTTGAGTGAAACAAATGCAATAACATCAGACATCTGGATGTTTTTAATTTCAACGGCATTATACATTGGGGGGTTGTTGTTGGCTATCCCTTACCTATCAAAAATCATATTCAAAAACTTTGAAAAACTCCACATTCAGAGAATTCATTTTGTACTGTTCATTATATTAATTTCTATATTAATCGGGGAGATTTTGGGGTTACATCCAATCGTTGGGGCATTTATAACTGGTGTTGCCGTTAGTGAGGCATTGACTAAAGAAGAGCATGATGAGTTATTAAACAAAAACTTAAATGCTATTGGTTATGGGTTCTTTATACCAATATTCTTCTTAGTTTTGGGTATGGAGACAAATGTAGGGGTTATATTTAACTTAAACAATTTAGGACTTGTATTGGTAACGATTATCAGTGCTGTGTTGTTAAAATTGACTTCTGGATTAATATCATTGAGAATTTTGGGTTATGATAAGATGAAGAGTTTTGTTGGTTCTTTATTAACAGTTCCAAAAATCTCCGCTTCATTAGTTGCAGCATCAGTTGGTAGGGAGTTGGGAATTATATCAGATGATGTCTTTGTTGCGATAGTTGCTCTCTCCATTGTAACGGCCATGATAACACCAATAGGAGTTAAGAGTATTGTTGTTAAGAATGTTGATAGGTTTTTGGAGAATGATTAGATTATTTGATATGCTCATTAGTTTTTTTAATTAATCTTTCTTGGTTTTATATACCCCTACCTTAATTTTAGTACTAGAAAATTCATGAAAAGTATTACTGATTTTTTTAATGGAAATTTGTTATTTTTTAGATATTTTTGTTGTTTGTTTTTATTTAGCATATTTTAAGTTTAGATTGGTTTTAGATAATATAAAATAAGGTCTAATTATCAAGATTTATTAGCGTGGTTGTGCAGTTGATTTAAAAAGAAATTGCACAATCTTTCTTGCTTTTATAAAGGTTTTAATAATTAAGCAGTAAGAAAATTTAGGTTCAAAAAGAAAAGTATATATACAAGTAATTACAATAAAAAAGAAGTAAGTTAAGGGTTTGAAATCTTAGTCCATTAAAACAAGGATGGAAACCTATCCTATCAACACCGAATTCATCCAAGACTTGTTTGAAATCTTAGTCCATTAAAACAAGGATGGAAACGGCAATCTTTCCAGTTATTGACCTCCTTCCATAATCAATAACCTCAACATCAACAAACTCCCCAATTTTTAAGTTTTTCTCTTTTATTCCAACTAAAATAGGATAACTACCAAATTGCCTGCCGAAGAATAAGTCATCCTTCTCTTTAACTTCAACAAAGACATTTTTTAATATCGTGCCTTTTGGAACAACTCTTTTTAGCATTGGATTATCAATCTCTTTCCTAACCTTTTCTTTAAAACTTAAAAATAGACTCTTTCTTTTTTTACCTTTTTCAATATCTTTAATAGTTAAATCAGTTCCAAAGAATGGAACTACCTGCCTTATATTTATTCTCCTCAACATTAATCCCCTATCATAAATTTCCTTCAAATAATTGTAGTTTATCTTAAACGTTTCTTTTGTTTCTCCTCTTAATCCATAAAGTAAGTTAATTCCAGGTAAGAGATAGGGCAATCCTGTCTCGCTTCTTTTTCCTCCAATTTCATTTAAAATTTCAACCGCCTTCAAAACATCCTCTGGCATAGTTAGGAGGTTATTCTTCTTAATAACCTTTTCATCAAAACTCTCCACACCAAATGCAGCAACATTTCCTCCAGTGCAATACCTAACCAAAATTTTTGCAACTTCTCTGCTTTCTTCATGCCTTGCTATTACAGATGGATTCGCATTATCTATATGCAAAACCTCAGGATTTGCCACATTCCAGATGCCCTTAAAAAGTTTCTCAATTTCTTCCACATTTGGCTTTGGAACCTCTTCCTTTTCACTTTCCTTTGATTTATATGAGAATATGCACGGTTGCCTTCCAATTCTGAAGTATTTAATACCAAAGTTGTATAATGCCTTAATTTCCTCAATTATATCCTTTGCATCCCTAAATTTTGGAGTTCCAAATCTCCTCGGCTCTGTGCAAAAACTACACCCTCCACTCAAAGCCCTTGCACATCCCCTGTAGGTTTCAATCTCAGCAATTATGTATGGATAAGAAGGGTGTTGCTTAACTATCTTTGCCCCTCTGATGGCAAATTCTCTCAACTCATCGTAGGCTCTCAATCTTCTTGTATCTATATTTTCAATTTTGCAATTATTCAAAAAATAATCATGCAAAACTGCCTCAGCATCTCCCTCCACAACAATATCAAAGAATGCCTTTAATTTGCTCTCATCTTTTATTGTTCCCCCTTCAATGGATGAGCCAAATTTTGTTGCACTCGGTCCTGCAAGGATTTTTAAACCCTTAAAGTTATAAAGAATAGAAACAATTTCTCTCAATGTTGCTGGATTTGCATTTAAATACTTTCCCGGCGTGTGAAATCCGCAAATAGCAATGACAGCATCAAACTTATTAAAATCAAACTTTCCCCTAATTTCCCTAAATTTATCGATAGTTATATAATACACTTCCTGGTTAAATTTATCTAGCACTCCTGCAATGTATCTTGGGTATATGCCTATATATGGAGGAACCCCTAATCCTGCTGGTTCGTCGGTATAGCCATCTAAAATTAAAAACCTCATTTAATCACCGATGATGAATTGTTTTACTGATTTTTATGATGAGCCGTATGAGCTCTGAGGTGAATTTTTATTATAAAATTTAAATAAAGTATCATTTCTTTTAATTTTGATGTTGAATTCGTAAACAAACATTAATATATCAAAAAGAACTATTTCATTTATGAGGTGATAATGATGAGTATTGATTATTATGATTATGATGCATTACTAAAGAGGGCAAGGGAACAACTTCCAGAAGATGTGTTTAAGGATGTGAGATTTGAGATTCCTGAAGCAGAGGTCTTTGTTGAAGGTAGTAGAACAATAATTAGAAACTTTAGAGAAATTGCTAAATTAATTGATAGGGATGTAAACTACTTTGCAAAGTATATTATGAAGGAACTTGGTACTGCTGGAGATATTGAAGGAGCAAGGCTTGTTTTGCAAGGTAGGTTTAGTGCTTATTTAGTAAACTCAAAAATCCAAGATTTCATGAAGGAGTATGTTTTGTGCCACGAGTGTGGAAAACCAGATACGAAAATCATTAAAGAAGGAAGAATCCACATGCTCAAATGCATGGCTTGTGGTGCTATAAGACCTATAAAATTAATATAAAATCTTTAATAAATCGATTTCATAACGACATTTAGAATTGTGGGACTTAATACTTCCATATCATTAATATCTACACAAGTTCCAAAACCAATCATTTCAATTTGAATTTTCCCAACCACACATTCCCTCTCTTCTGAAACTTCTGATTGTATTTTTTGATGAACAATGGAAACTTTTTTTACCCTTCCAATTATCCCTTCTGTTCCAGGGATTATGTCATCTTTTACAACTGATGTAATAAATATAAAATCCCCAACGTCAACAGATTTTAAAGCCAATAAATTATCTGCACTCTTCAAATTTAGGGTTTTTATATGATTTTTTATAAGTTCTGACAATGCATGTGGTGATATCCCTGCCAATGCAATGATCCTCATAAATACCCCTTTTTTGTTTTTTATTATAGATACATTGGATACTCACTTCTTGCAGTTTTTGTCATCAATTTTGCATGCTCCTGTGCTAACTGCTTTATCTTTTCATCAATCTTATCTGCCTCTTCTATCAACTCCTCCACATCCACGTTAAGATTGTAGATCCTGTTTAAAACATTTATAAGGTTTGATGCCCCTCTCGGGTCAGGCCTTATGCCAACTGTCTCAGCGAGTAGGCCAATTGCAGGTATTTTGTTGTTGTTACTTTTTACCATCAAACTTCCAGATACTCCTCCAACCATTCCAAACTTTAAAATAGGTATCTCGTATTTTTCAAAAATTTCCAGAAGATCCTTTGAAGATGCTATTCCATAAACCTTTTCAGATTTTCCAGTGGCAAGTCCTCCTAAAGATATAACCACTTGGGGATTAATCGATATTAATGTTTCAACAATTTTATCCGAGAGGCTATGAACCACAATTGGCGGAATTATCACATCAGAAAATAGGACAATCAAATCCTCTTTTCCATAAACCCTTATTGATGGATAAACCACCCCCTCCTCGACAAGGTTTATTGGAGGCACTTCCGGAGTATCAAAGTATCCGATATACTCAAGTTTAAGGTTTTTTATAATTTGATGTGCTGCTATACTTCCAACCAATCCAACGCTGGGAAACCCCTCGATGACAATAGGATTTTTAAAATCGATTTCTTTTTTGGTGATGTATTCCATTTTACCCCCACCATGTAATTTAGATTATATTTTAATTATATTTAATTAAATTATAATTTATGATTTTTGATTATTGCAAGATTTAAATAAAATCTGAATTTTGTAGATTATAATCTTGCAGGCCCTGCATCTTCAAATCCTTGCCTTAAACCTTTACCAGCATTTTTCCTTAGATATTCTGGTTTAAACAACAAATAATAAACATTTTCAGCATGTTCCTCTGCTCTCCTCTTTGCAAGCCATTCGAGTTCTTTTTCATCCTCTGCCTCATCCTCATGAACAAAGACCTCTATTATGTGCTTGTTTGTCATCAACTGTGCTAACATTAAACCTTGGGATGCCTCATGGGCACAAACTTTATCCTTCTCCGCTTTTCCAGGCATTCCAAGGGCCATAACAATCTCACAACCCTCTTCCTCAATCAACTTCTTACATGCTACAGGCAAATCCTTTATTCCCGGAACAGTATATCTAACTATCCTTATTTTTGATGTCAATTCATTTAATTTTTTTATTGCTGCAGAAGCCATATCAACCCTTGCAAATGTTGTATCTACAATACCTACTTTTATTGTCATATTCCTCACCACAAAATTTTTAATTTAGATAACTCCTTTTGTGCTAACAACTCCCTTTCTTTCATCGATTCTCGTAGCCATATCCAAAGCAACACCAAATGCCTTAAACGAAACGCCGCGTCGTTTCATCCCGCGGAGATACCTCCTCGCAAATGCTCGGAGGTATAAAGAATTACTCTAAATAACTCCTTTTGTGCTAACAACTCCCTTTCTTTCATCGATTCTCGTAGCCATATCCAAAGCAACACCAAATGCCTTAAACAATGCCTCTATTTTGTGGTGTTCGTTTTCTCCAATAACCTCAAAATGGATATTCATTTTTGCATTGTTTGCCAAAGCCTCAAAAAAATGCTTTACATTTTCAGTCGATAAATCACCAACTTTATCCCTTCTTGGCGTGTATTGGGATAAAACATAAGGTCTTCCACCCAAATCAATTGCAACCATTGCCCTTGCTTCATCCATTGGCACTATTGCCCATCCAAACCTATTGATGTTCTTTTTTTCAACTTTATCCAATGCCATTCCTAAGCAAATCCCTACATCCTCAACAGTGTGGTGGTCATCAACCTCCAAATCACCTTCAGCCTTAATATATAAATCAAAAGCCCCATGTTTTGCAAAGGAAGACAGAACATGGTCAAAAAAAGGTATGCCTGTATCTATGTCGTATTTTCCAATTCCATCTATATTGATTTTTAACTCAATTTTTGTTTCTTTTGTTTCCCTTTTGATTTCAACAACCCTCATGGTTTCACCGACAGTTCAAAAAATTATTAAAAATAGTTAGAATTTACTTATTCTTTTCAACAACATTCCTTCAACTTTGATAGGATAGGTTCTTCTTGCCAGTTTAACTGCTGAGTTTAACCTCTCTTCTGAACTTGAGTATATCGTATAGAGCAAGTCTCCTTTTTCAACCTCATTTCCAATTTTAACATTTAAAAGTACTCCTGCTTTTTTATCCTTTGGGGCCCCAGCCTCTTTTGCCACCTTTGTTATAAGTTTGTTTGAAATTTGAGTCACATATCCATCTATTGGTGCAATTATCTCCGCTTTATATTCCCCAATCTCAATTTCATCAGAACTTTTTGGTTCTCCACCTTGGGCAGTTATTATCTCATGCATCTTTTCCAATGCCTTTCCAGATGTCAAAATCTCCTCTGCAACATCCTTTCCTTTCTTAGGTGGTGCTACCCCACCTATTTCTAAGAGAACTCCTGCCAAGGACACCGCTTTTTCAATCAAACTTGAAGGGGCCTCTTTATAATTTTCCAATGCTATTAATGCCTCTCTTGCCTCCAATGCTGGACCTATTGCCCTACCTATTGGCTGGCCCCCGTAGGTTATTGCACATTCAATATGTACATTTACCCTTCCTCCAAGTTCTATAAACTTCCTTGCCAAACTTGCTGCTTCATCTATAGTCTTTACCTTTGCCCCCTCGCCTGTAGGGATGTCTATAACTAAATATTTAATGCCTGCAGCAATTTTCTTAGCCATTACACTTGACAAAAGTAGTGGCTCAGGATCAATGGAAAGTGGTCTCTCAATGTTTATTGTTATATCATCTGCTGGGGCTAAGTCAATAGCCCCTCCCCAAACCATACAACCATTTGTGGTTGTTACCACCTGTTTTATCTCATCTAACGATAAATCAACCCTTGTTAAAACCTCAACTACGTCTGCTGTTCCTGCTGCTGATGTGATTGCTCTTGACGATGTTTTTGGTATCGTTAATCCTGCCGCTGCCACTATGGGAACAACCAAAAGAGCGGTTTTGTTTCCTGGAACTCCCCCGATGCTGTGCACATCAACCACTAAACTCTCATCCCAATCAATCATATCCCCAGTTTCTGCCATTCTTCTTGTCATTTCCTCAATTTCTTTCATATCCATGCCGTTAATATACAAAGAAGTAACAAATGCTGTGTTTTCAATATTTGATAACTTTCCAGTTACCATTTCATCAATTATTGTGTGTATTTCCTCAGGTTTTAGTGTTTGGCCATCCATCTTCTTTCTTATATATGCCACTGAAAGTGGGGTTTCAGCATGCCTTATTATGGCCTCGTCTCCATCTTTGATGGGAATTTCTTTTGTGATTTCTCTAAATATTCCTATTTCTCCCTTATTAACTAATGTTTTTGTTGAATGCAATACTCCAACAAAAGAACCTGCAGGAGTTTCAACCAACACCCTATCTTGTGGATAGTAAGGAGTTCCTTTCAAATCCTCCTCATTAATAACAACTGCATTTACCCCAATATCTAAATCAAACAATTTCACTTTTAAGAATAGCATGTAATCCCCTCTGAAGTTTACTTAAAAATAATTTACGTTAAAAATATATCGCAGTCGTGTTTTAAATATTATTTGTTTCATTAATTAATCACATATCACTTAACTTTAATGAAATATATCTTTTAATGAAGGATAAAGGTGAATAAAATGGGTAAGATGCTTAAAAAATTGATTAGTTATGATAAGGCAAAAGAAATGGTTTTTAATGAGTGGAATAAGTTTTTGAAAGATAAGTTTAAAATAATCCCTTTATTGGATGCATTGGGTAGGGTATCTTATGAAGATATAATGTCCCCAATAGATTTACCTATGTTTGATAGGGCAGCGATGGATGGTTATGCAGTTAGAGCAGAAGATACTTTTGGAGCATCAACCACAAATCCCCTAATCTTAAATTTGGTCGAAAAGAAGGAAATTAATGAAGGGGAATGTTTAAAGGTATTCACTGGCTCAAAAATGCCTAAAAATGCTGATGCTGTTGTTATGAAGGAATACTGCAAAGAAGAGGATGGTTTTGTTGAGATATATAAAGGAGTTCATCCTTATGAAAATGTCTCAAGGATTGGGGAGGATGTTAGAAAGGGGGATTTACTATTAAAAAAGGGGGAAGCCATCTCCCCGCACCACATATCAATTTTATCATCTGTTGGAATAAAGGAGGTTAAAGTTTATAATGTAAATGTTGGAATTATATCAACTGGGGATGAACTCGTTGATTTGGAAGAAGTTATCAGTATGGAAGAGTTAAAAAATAACAGTAAAATAGTAAATTCAAATTCATTAATGTTATATGCCCTGGTGAAAGAATCTGGTTTGAATCCAAAAATTTACGGAAAGGTTGTGGATGATAGGGAAAGGATAAAATCATTAATAAAAAAAGCAATAATTGAAAACGATATTGTGATTACAACAGGGGGTACTTCAGTAGGAGATAGGGATTATATAATAGAAGTGGTTAATGAGTTGGGTGGTATTGTTCTTCATGGTGTCCAAATAAGGCCAGGAAAACCTTTTGGATTTGGTAAAATAAACAACAAATTAATTTTTACCCTATCTGGATATCCAGTGGCATCTACTGTTCAATTTGAGTTATTTATAAGGAGTTACTTTAAAAAAAGAAAAAAAATAAAACTTCCATTAAGGAGAAACATCGCATCCGAACTCGGCAGGACAGATATTGTTAGGATTAAAATTGAAGATTTTGAAGTTGAACCATTGAGAATTACTGGAAGTGGAGTTATTTCCTCATTGACAAAAGCAGATGGTTATGTAATAATCCCAGAGAACGTTGAAGGTTATGAGAAGGGAGAGTATGTTGAAGTTTATTTATTCTAAAAAAATTTAAAAAGGTTAATTATAATTTAGGATTTTAGGATTTAAAGGTGATTGCATGGATGTGTGGTTGGATTTAACAAATGCTCCTCATGTTCATTATTTTTCACAACTGATAAAGAAATTTGAAAAAGAAGGGATCGACTATCTAATAACAACAAGAAAATCCCAAAATTTGGAAGAACTACTAAATATATATGGATTTGAATACATATGTGTTGGAAAACACGGAGAGAGTTTAAAGGATAAGTTAATCTACTCTGCAAAGAGAATCATAGAACTCACTGAGATTGTTGATAAAGAGAAGCCAAAGGTTGCAATAGCAAAACATTCCGTTGAATTGCCACGAGTATCTTTTGGATTGGGCATTCCCGTGATTTTTGTTGTTGATAACGAACATGCAGAGGCACAAAACAAACTCACCCTCCCACTTGCAGAGGACATAATCATTCCAATAGGTACGAAAAAGAGTAAATTAAAAAAGATGGGGGGAAATAACTTTACAACATTCAATGGAACGTGTGAAGTGGCAAACGTGAATTCACGACTAAAAGGAATACTGCCAATTGATAAGGGCATACTAAAAAAATTAGGGATAGATAATAATAATCCAACAATAGTCATGAGGGCAAGACCAAATTCATCCTACTGTAATGGAAAAAAGGACATAATTCCAAAAATCATAGAAAAACTTAGGGAAAAAATAGATTGTAATATTGTGGCATTTCCAAGGGATGAAAAGCAGAGGGAAAAATACATATCTCTAAATGCAATAGTTCCCAACACAATAGATGCCCTATCTCTTCTCTATTTTGCAGATGCTATGATAGGGGCAGGGGGAACTATGAACAGAGAAGCAGCAGTTTTAGGGATTCCAACAGTATCTTGCTATCCAAAGGAATTACTTGGTGTTGATAAATATCTAATAAAGATGGGAAGGATGGTTCATATAAAAAATGTAAATAGAATAGTTGGTTACATTATTGAAAATTTGGGAGTTAAAAATAAAAATGTCGAATTGGAAGATCCAACAGATTTGATGTTTGAAAAGGTTTGTAGTTATTTAAAAAGATAATTTTTCAATCAAAAAAATTTGTTTTTGATTTTAAGGTGTAGGGATTTATGGAGTTCTCATTGTCCTCATCGATAATTTTTATATCCCCAAGTGTTCTTAATCCTTGGCTTTCAGCAGTTTTTTCTATGCCTAATTTTTTGTCTGTGTCTATGTGGATTATATGGGCATCTAACTTTGGTATGCCTAATTTATATGCAGCCACTGCCCTATGGTGTCCATCAACTAAAATATATCCGCTTCTTTTTGTTTTTATGGCAATTATTGGTTCTGCAAGACCTTTCTTTAATTCATACATTCTCCCAATTAACTCATCCTCATGAACCTTTGATTGTGTAGGTTTAAGTTCATCTATTGGAACATAGCCCCTCTCAACCCTTGTTTTTAGCCCTAAGTTTTCATACGTTTTTACAATTTTATTTAGTTTTTCAGGAGTTGTTTTCTCTATTTGTGACCTTATGACATCCGTGTTTGTTATTATTCCAACTAAGTTGTTTTCATCATCAACCACAGGAAGTTTAGAAAATCCAGTCCTAAACATCAATCTACCAACATCCATGATATTTGCATCTGGCTTAGCCACAATCATGTCTTCTCTTTTTGTCATGATGTTGCCTACCTTTTCATCCTCATCCTTACCTACCAAATCATGAACTGAAACAATCCCCACCAATTTACCATCTACAACAACAGGAAATGCATCATGACCTGTCTCTTTAACGAATCTTATGGCATCTTTAACTGTATTGTTAGGAGAGAGACAATCCACTTTTTTTGTCATATACTCACTTACTTTAACCATCCTACCCCATCCAAAAATTTTTTAAATGTTGTAAAACAGCAAAAATGTGTTAAACCTCGTCTTCGTACTCTTCTATAAAATCGGCATCTTTATTTCTTTGGAATAAAATTTCTTTTGTTTTTTTGTTTCTAATTTCTAAAATTCTATGGATCGGAATGTATGTTGTATCATGAACTATAAAAGAGCCTTCAATGTGTATTTCATCCATAGATACGGCCTTTTTATTATCCTCTGTCCCCCTATGTAAATAAACAATTTCAAAATCCCCTGGGTTGTATTTAGGATGCCAAAGTATCTTATTTATAAGCTCTTTTAGCATTTTTTCACGTTTTTACTTATAACTGTTCTGATGTTTTCTGTTTTTCTTCTTCTTTTATACCCATAACTTCAAAGATTTTTGTTCTTATTGCCTCTTCAACAAGTTTTCTTAAGGATTCTTTATCAGAGACCGCCTTAAATATACCCAATGGAATATATGCAGCGGCTGCTGCCTGATGTCCTCCACCGTCAAATGCCTTCTTCAAAATATCTCCAACATCAACCCTCAAATCCTTAGTTCTCGCAGATATATGGATATTATCTTCTACAATACCAAATACAAATGTTGTTGTTATTCCCTCCATTCTCAACAAGAACTCTGCCGCTCTTGGTAAAGCATCTCTATTACTTATCTCACCAACATAGGAGAGTGCAATGTTCCCCTTTACAATTTTTCTGTTTAAGATTGCTCTTGCAAGAACTTCCATTGTTTCCGTGTCCATATCGGGATTTTCAATCATCTGCAAGGTTTTTGCATCAATTAGTCCTTGCAAATAACCCGCAGCGTCAAAGTCCTTTTTTGTCACTTTTCTTTTAAAGTAGTTTGTATCGGATGCTATTGCATAAAATAAGGCTGTTGCTAAATCCCCACTTGGAGAGATATCAAGTTCCCTCAAATATTCTGTTAAAATTGTTGCTGTAGCCCCAATATCTGACTGAATATCCATATATTTTGCAGTTAAATCACCATTTTCATGATGATCTATAATAATATCGATTTCTTTTGTTTCTGGGTCAAATGGCAGATTTTTTGAACTTGATGTATCAACCACTGCTATAGCACAATATTTGTTTAAATCAATATCCCTAATGTGTTTCATCTTTATACCAAGTAGGTTTATCATTGCCTTATTTTCATCAAACCCTATATTCCCCCCATATGCAATATCTGCCTCAATATCCCATTTTAAGGCGATAGTTTTCAATGCCATAGCACTTGCCATAGCATCAGGGTCGGGATTGTTGTGTGTGACTATCAAAAGAGGTGCAATATCTTTTTCCTTATTACCTTCTTTTTCGCCATTATTTGGGCCAAGACATTCCCTTTTTGCTTTAATTAATATGTTCTTTAGACCAAGTAATTTTCTCTTTAATTTTGATTTTTCAATTTCTTTTATAACTTCCCTTGCTGCACTCTCTAATGGGAAGATGATTCGATCAATCGGTAGACCATCATACAAGTCTGGATATTTTGGAATTCCCCTCGCGATTTTATGGGCTTTTGGATTCAGTTCACAAACCAACTCTGCTATTTTCCTATTAATTTCAGGATTGTTTGTTAAGATAACTATAGTATCTGCCTCTTCAATGCCGGCCTTCTTGAGAACCTCAACATCCGTTGCATCTCCAACAACATATTTAAAATCCGCCTGTTCAACTGAATCAAAGACCATTTCTTTATTGTCAATTACTGTAACAGTGTCGATACTTTTACTATAATTTACAACCCTACGCCCAAAAGAACCATATCCTATAATTAGTATCATATTTTACCTCCAATAAGGTAGGTTTTGAACACTATCGACTATTTAAATAACACATCAAAATTTATATAAATAAAAATCAATTTAATTTTGTTTATTTATTATCAAGTGTCGATTATGTTATTTAAACAATATGTTTTATTTAAAGTTGTTCGTGTTGGACAAACTCAAAATAAATTTAAAATGGTTTTTACTTTACTTCAAAAATTTAAGTGATACTAATATTTCGAATCCAATAAATAAGAGATTACTAATTTTTGTTTTTATATTTTATATTTTACTGTTTATTGGTTCTCCAAACGTGTTGAATATGAAAGATTGTGGCAATTTCCAAAATCCCTATCATACATTTTTTGAGTTATAGTTTTAAATTATGCAGTATTATTAAACGTTCTATTTACATATCAAACACTATTTTTTAATATTGGCTAAAAATCTATTAATCAATATATCCAACTAAAATCGTTATTTATTTATACAATTAAAAGAAACTAGGTATTTAATAGTTTCTTTAGTTATTAAAATGAAAGATTTAATATGTAAAGCATTAGATGAAAAACATTTTCATTACCTGCTTACTTATAAGTGAAAAATCCGTAGGGAGTGTGGGCTAATTATGATCAAAACAGTTGGTGAATTTTTATGTTGTCGTGTGTAACTATTTAAAACTATGAATTGTATGGTTTATCCTAACAAAATAACATTAATAGATTAAAAATGGATTAGGTGAATATATTGCCAAGAAAACAGAGGTTTTGTTTGGATACAACAGCACTTACCGACACCTCAGTAAGGGATGCACTGGGGGTAAAGACCATCACTGAAAGTACGGATAAAATTCTTGATTTGATAGCAGAGGCAAGAATGAAATTGGATATATCGTGCCATATTCCATATCCTTCAGTGTATAATGAATTAATTGGATTTTTGGAGAGGGAAAATTGTCCAAAGGATGTGTTAGTTAAGGTAGATACGTGGTTGGTTAAAAAAACACCAAATAGATATGAGATAAAGATACCTTCAGAAATATTCTATGAGTATATTAAAGATTTGAGGGAGAGGATAAATAAAGGCATGAGAATTGGTGAAAACACAATGTATGAAACTGCATTGCAAACCTATGGTTTATCCCAATCAAAGGAACTAAACAGAGAAGAGGTAATTAATCAAGTTCTATCAAAAACAATAAATACCTTCAGAAATAAATATAGAAGTGCGTTGAGAGTGGGAACTTTGGACAGTGCTCCTGATTTAGATGTTCTTTTATTGGCAAAAGAACTTGATGCTGCTGTTGTAGCAAGTGATGAGGGTGTTGAAAAATGGGCTCAGAGATTGGGCTTGAGATTTGTTAAGGCGAGGGATTTCCCATTTATGCTTGAGGAATATCTAAGTCATATCAAATAAAAATCAAAGAAACACGGTGAAATATTATGGTATTGTTGTTGATAAGGGGAGATAATTATGAAAAAATTAAAAATGCTTTAGCAGATGTTGATAGACATGCTGAATTAACCATTATTGGAAAACCAAGAATTATATTGCCTGAGGCAGCAGATGAGATACTAAAACACATTTTAGGGGAGATTAAAAAACCTTGCAAAAAGGCATGCCTTGCGAAGATTGAAGAAAATGCCCCAAAGGCAATTGATAGAATTAGAAAAATCCATCCGCCAGCACATATTGTTGTTATCAGTGAAAGATACGAAATGTACGATGATCTACTTAGGGATTTTCCAAGAATGCCACCATTGAAAGGTTACTACAAAAGCAAAAATAAAAATAAAGACAAAAAAGACAACGTAAAGAAGAATAAACACTTGAGGTGAGGGAATGAAACAAGTTAAGGGAGTGAATTTTAGAGAATTAGATAAAAAAATAAAAAAATTTTGGGAAAAGAACAAAATATACGAAAAAGTAAAAAAAATGAATGAGGGAAATCCAGAGTATTATTTTGTTGATGGTCCTCCATACTGTTCAGGGGCCATACACTTAGGAACCGCTTGGAATAAAATAATTAAAGATACCGTTTTGAGATTTAAGAGGATGCAAGGATACAATGTTTTAGATAAAGCAGGATGGGACATGCACGGATTGCCAATAGAGGTTAAGGTTGAGAACGAGTTTGGAATAAAAAACAAAAAGGAGATAGAAACAAAAATTGGAACAGAAAACTTCATTGAAAAATGTAAGGAATTCGCTTTGAAACACAAAGAGATAATGGAAGGGCAGTTTAAAAACTTAGGGGTTTGGTTAGATTGGGAAAATGCATATATGCCAATAACAAAGGAATATATGGAAATTGGATGGTGGACATTAAAAAAGGCACATGAAAAGGGATTGTTAACAAAAGATTTGAGGGTTGGATATTGGTGTCCAAGATGCGAAACATCATTAGCAGAGCATGAGGTTAGAGGGGAATATAAAGAGGTTTCCGACCCATCTGTATATGTTAAATTCAAAGTTAAGGATAAAGAGGATGAATATGTTGTTATTTGGACAACAACACCATGGACATTGCCTTCAAACTTAGCGGTTGCTGTGCATCCAGAGTATGATTATGCTTATGTTGAGGTTGAACTTGAAGATAAAAAGGAGATTTGGATTATTGCAGAGAAGTTGGTTGAGGAAGTAATGAAAAGAGCAGAAAAACAAAACAACATAAAATCATACAAGATAATAAAGACAGTTAAAGGTAAGGAATTAGAGGGAATAAAATACATCCATCCATTATTGGAAGAGAATGAAAAGCAGAAGGAATTTGCCAAATTAGAGAATGCTCACACCATCATCTTAGGGGAGCATGTTACATTAGAGGGAGGAACTGGGCTTGTCCACACTGCTCCAGGACATGGGGAAGAGGACTTTGAAGTTGGGAAAAAGTATGGTTTGCCAATCTACTCCCCAATAGACGATGAAGGTAAATATGTTGAAGGAAAATGGAAGGGAATCTTTGTTAAAGATGCAGACAATGAAATAATTGAGACTCTCAAAAATAAAGGGCTTTTAGTATTTGCAGGGAAGATAAAACACAGTTACCCACACTGTTGGAGATGTAAAACCCCATTATTGTTTAGAGCAACAGAACAGTGGTATCTCTCCATTTCAAAAATTAAGGAAGATATTATTGAGCACGCTAAAACCGTTGACTGGGTTCCAAAGTGGGTTGAAACAAGGTATATAAATGGAGTTAAATTCGTTGGGGACTGGAACATATCAAGGCAAAGATACTGGGGAATTCCAATTCCAGTTTGGGTTTGTAAGGAATGTGGAAAATATGTTGTTGTTGGAAGTGTTGAAGAGTTAAAAGAGAGAATGATTAATGATGTTGAGTTGGATGACTTGCATAAACCAACAGTGGATAAAGTTGTATTGAAATGTGAATGTGGAGGAGAGATGAAGAGAATCCCTGATGTTTTAGATGTTTGGTTTGACTCTGGACTCGCTCCTTACGCATCAATTGGGGCAAAAGAACTTAAAAAAGCGGACTTCATTACCGAGGGTCATGACCAGGTTACAAAGTGGTTTTATTCACAACATGCATTGAGTGCGGTTGTATTTGAAGATATTCCTTACAAAAAATGTCTCATGCACGGCTTTACCTTAGATGAGAAAGGAGACAAGATGAGTAAAAGTTTAGGAAACATAGTTAATCCAGATGATGTTGTTGAAAAATATGGTGCGGATTTGCTAAGATTTTACTTACTCAGTGCAAATAAGGTTTGGGAGGATTTGAGATTTGTTTGGGATGAGATGGATGATGTAAGGAGCATGTTCAACACATTATGGAACTCCTATGCATTTGCTGTAAATTACATGGTGTTAGATGAGTTTAAGCCAGATGATGAGTATATGAAATATTTGAGAGATGAGGACAGATGGATTATAAGCAAAATAAACTCGGTTGTGAAGGACTGTATAGGGGCATTAGAAATTCCTCATTTGCATACATACACATGGAAAATAAAGGACTTCATTTTGAATGATTTGAGTAGATGGTATATAAGGTTGATTAGAGATAGGACATGGAAAGAAAAGAATGATACTGACAAATTGGCAGCATACCAAACATTATACTATGTGTTGATGAAATTGATAACAATCCTTGCTCCAGTATCTCCGCACATAAGCGAGGAGATTTACCAAAACTTGAAAACAGATGATATGCCAGAAAGCATATTCATGAATAGAATTACTGTTGATGAGGAGTTCATTGATAAGAAATTAGAAGAAGAGATGGAAATTGTTAGGGATATAGTTGATGCTATATTGAGAGGAAGAGATAAGGCAAAATACACATTGAGATACCCAATAAAGAAAATAACCGTAACTGGGGATGTTGGGGAGACAATTAAAAAATATGGCTACATAATAAAAGAACAAGGAAATGTAAAAGAAATTGAGATTGGAGAGTTTGAGGGCAATTTAATCGTTAAGCCAAATTACAGAGAATTGGGTAAAACCTTCAAGAGTGAGGTTCCAAAGGTTGTGGCAATTATAAATAACTTCAATCCAAAAGAATTGAGGGAAAAACTTAAAGATGGAGAGATTGAGGTTGAGAACTATATTATAAAACCAGAATATGTTGAGTTTAGAATGGAAATTCCAGAAAACATTATTGGAATGGAATTCTCAAAAGGAAACGTATTTATTGATATTGAAATGAGTCCAGAGTTGATAAAAGAGGGATTGATGAGAGAGGTTATAAGAAGAATCCAAGCAATGAGAAAGGACATGGACTTGGATATTGAGGAAAAAGTTAAGGTAAAAATGGAAGGAATTGAGTTTAGTGAGGAGATGCTGAAAGAAATTGAGAAGGAAGTTAGAGGGGAATTTGTTGAAGAGATAAAGGTAGATTATGAGCAAGAATGGGAAATAAAAACACCTAATGGAGAGAAATATAAGGTTAAGATCGGCATTGAAAGGATTAAAAATTAAATATGATCATAGATCTTCTGTATCTCTACAACTTTTTTAACAACCTCTATTGTATTAACGCCTAAAACCCTGATCATTGGTTCCTTTCCATCTCCTCCTTTATCATATATTATATCTGGAACTCCACCAAATTTTTCGCATGCGTATTTTGTTCCCCATTCCATCGTTGATACATTTGGAGGTTCAAGTTTTCTATCAAATGAAGAGATACTGAATTTTTCTGATAAGGCATCTATTAAATCCTCCTCATACCTTATATTCATACATGCCCTAATTTGTGGATTGTAGTTTTTTGCAGTTAAAATAATTTTTGCTATATGCTCTGATGCTCCAAACTCTACATCCCCAACAATATAAAAACCTCCTAATTTATTCTTTATAATCCTCCCAGTCAATGCTGCAACATCTTTAAAACTATTTGGTAAAAGCAAACTCTCAGCGATATTTGAGCCAACCTCGGGAATAAGGCTAAATTCAATCTTTTTTAGTAAATATAGGGCATAACTTAAATTTTTTATTACCTTTTCTTTGTTAATGTAGGTAGGATTTGAGTTGTAGTTGTATTTTGTTTTTGTTGCATAAATTACAGATGCCAAAACAACATCCTTGCCTTTTTTAATTGCCTCTCTCAATCCCTCCCCTTTGCATAAAAATGATGCAATTGCAGAGGAAAATACACAACCTGTTCCATGAACTTCCTTATCTATTTTTTTCCCTTTTATTGTCTCAATAATGCCTTTATCTTTAAGGGTTGTTAGTTTGTCATCAATCCCAGTAATCAAAATGTATGGATTTTTATCAATATTTCCCCAAAGATTGTTTTTTTCTATAAAGTTAATAATGGTGTTAAATTCTTCTTCATTTGGGGTTATTAAATAACTCTCGTTAAATAAATCAATATATCTTCTCAACAAATCCTCATCAACAAACTTGTAGTTTGTTGTTGATTTTAAAACAGGATCACATACAATCTTAAAATCATAATGCCTCTTATATTTCAAAATCAAATCGATTGCATCTTTATTTAAAACACCAGTTTTAACAACAGAAACATCAAAATCTTCAAAAATTGCCTCTAATTGCTCTTCAATAATCTTCTTGGGTATATCCATTTTGTCATAAACCGCCCTATTATTTTGAGGAATGATGGAAGTTGTTATGGTTAGGGGGTTAACTCCTAAAATCTTTGCAGTTTTTGCATCTGCAATAACTCCTGCTCCACCAGTTGGGTCGTAGCCACCAATGATAAGGATATTATGTTTTTTCATTATTTCACCAAATTAAATGGATAATAAGTTTATATCCCTCAAATATCCCCTAATCCTTTCAATGTTCTCCTCTAAATACTTCATCCTTTCCAAATCATTTCTTGCCTCTTCGCCAGTTATAAATCCCTCTGATATATTAAACGCCAAATCCTTACTGCTATTTATGTTGTATTTCTCATACAATTTTCTCAACTCATTTTCCATTTCTTCCAATTCTTCAACAAAAACCTTTTTCATGGATTTTAAAATTAATTTATTATCAACATTAATTATTGGCATAGTATCATCCTTTTTATTTTTGAATGTTATTTGTGAACTCTACAAGTTTTTCTAATTTTTCCATTGCTTTTCCACTATCTATTGATTTCTCTGCCATCTTTATCCCTTCCTCAAGTGACTTCGCTTCATTACAAACATATAAAGCGGCAGCAGCATTAATTAAAACTATATCTCTTTTAGCCCCCTCTTTTCCATCTAAAATTTCCCTCAAAATTCTTGCATTTTCTTTTGCATCTCCTCCTTTCAATTCATCAACATTTGCTCTTTTAAATCCAAATTCTTCAGGAGTTATTGTATATGTTTTTACATCCCCATCTTTTAATTCAGAAATCTTTGTTTCTCCTGTTGTTGTTATCTCATCCATTCCACTTCCATGCACAACCATGGCTCCTTTTAACCCCAACAATTTTAAAACCTCTGCAATCTTCTCAGTTAAGTTTCCATCATAAACCCCAACAACTTGGTATTCAGCGTTTGCAGGATTTGTTAAAGGTCCAAGAACATTAAAGACAGTTCTTATTCCAATCTCCTTTCTAACTGGTAAGGCATGTTTCATAGCAGAGTGGTAAAGGGGAGCAAATAAAAACCCTATCCCTACTTTTTCTATGCATTCTTCAACCTTTTTTGGTGGAATGTCTAAATTAACTCCCAATGCTTCCAAAACATCCGCACTTCCACATTTACTACTTACACTCCTATTTCCATGTTTTGCCACTGCTACACAACAACCTGCAACAACAAACGCAACGGTTGTACTTATGTTGAATGTATTTAAATTGTCTCCACCGGTTCCACAAGTATCTACAAGTTTATCAACTTTTGGATTAATTTTTGTGGCAAATTCTCTCATAACCTTTGCAAATGATGCAATCTCTACTGGAGTCTCTCCTTTCATTCTTAAAGCTGTTAATATTGATGCTATTTGTGGTTGTGTGGCTTTCCCACCCATTATTTCATTCATAACTTCAATTGCCTCGCTCTCATCTAAATCTTTAAATTCAACAACCTTTTTTATAGCATCTGTTATCATATTTTCACCATTACATTTATTAATAATGTGTGAAATTCGCTTTCAATAAATTGCTTCAATTGATTAGTTTGTTTTTTATTTTAGTTTTTGTTATTTTTATTTTATTTATTGTTTTCTTGGATTATATTCAAACTTTTAAATATTTATTTTTTATTTTTAGGCAATTGGTAGTAAAAACATTTATATACGATGTACTATAGAAAACACAACTAGGTTCACCACTTAATTGTTGAATTCAACACTATTTTTTCCAAAATTATCAGATTTCTTTGAACTTAAAAGAACAATGGAATAAGTTTTCACAACTTTTTTATACATTAAAAATATTGCTAAATTCAAAGTATAGTTGTTTGCGTTAAATATTTAGGTGGAAACCTTCGGTTCGATGGACATAACTCTAATAAATTTGGAATAGACATAACTTATTTTTAAAATTTAGGGTAATGATACAACCATTCAAAATTTATGGTATATAAATATCCACTGCAACCTACGGTTGCAGGGAAGTTGAATAACAAAGTTATTCAACTAATTCCAATAAAATTCGCAAACAACTATATATATAATATCAACAACCATTTTTATAACGGAGGTGAAAATGTGTTAAAACACATTGATGATTCATTTGAAATTTACGATATTCATGCAAGAGAAATTTTGGATTCAAGGGGAAATCCAACAGTTGAAGTTGAGGTATTGACCCTTGGAGGAGGTTTTGGGAGAGCAATAGTTCCAAGTGGTGCATCAACTGGAACACATGAAGCATTAGAGTTGAGGGATAAGTCAAAGAGATTTGGTGGAAAGGGGGTTTTAGAGGCAGTTGATAACGTAAACTCAATCATAAAACCAGAATTAATTGGGTATGATTCAAGGATGCAGAGGGAAATTGATATTATCATGACTGAGTTGGATGGAACTGAGAACAAATCAAAATTGGGGGCTAATGCAATTTTAGCAGTTTCAATGGCAGTAGCAAAAGCAGCAGCAGATACGGCATCACTCCCACTCTACAAATACTTAGGAGGGTTTAACTCCTATATTATGCCGGTTCCAATGATGAATGTTATTAATGGAGGAAAACATGCTGGAAATGAACTTGATTTTCAGGAGTTTATGATAATGCCTGTTGGAACTGACTCAATAACAGAGGCAATAAGAATTGGGGCAGAAACATACCAAGCATTGAAAAAGGTTATTTTAGAAAAATATGGGAAAAATGCTGTAAATGTTGGAGATGAGGGAGGATTTGCTCCATCAATTAAAGATGCAAGAGAGGCATTAGACTTGCTTGTTGATGCTGCAAAGATGGCAGGTTATGAAGATGATATCGTATTTGCATTGGATTGTGCGGCAAGTGAGTTCTATAAGGATGGTTACTACATTGTTAAAGGAGAAAAATTAACAAGGGAGCAATTAATTGAATTATACAAAGAGTTGGTAAATGAATATCCAATAGTGTCTATTGAAGACCCGTTGCATGAGGAGGATTTTGAAGGATTTGCTATAATAACAAAGGAATTAAAAGGCATTCAAATTGTAGGGGACGATTTGTTTGTTACAAACATAAACAGATTGAGGAAGGGAGTTGAAGTTGGTGCTGCAAACGCTTTGCTATTAAAAGTTAACCAAATTGGAACATTGAGTGAGGCAATTGACGCTGCAAACCTTGCATTTAGAAATGGATATGGGATTGTTGTTTCCCACAGAAGTGGAGAAACAGAAGATACAACCATATCTGATTTGGCAGTTGCATTAAATGCAGGGCAAATAAAAACAGGAGCACCAGCAAGGGGAGAGAGAACAGCAAAATACAATCAATTAATTAGAATTGAGGAGGAGTTGGGTTATCCAAAATATGCTGGGAGATATTTTAGGGTGCCATTCTAAATTCTTTAATTTTTTTATTTTTTACCTGGGAGTGGGTGATAAAATGACAAGTAAAACAATTAGCATTAGGAGAATTATAAAAGAATGGAGTTCCTATAAAATACCTACAATTCAGAGAGGATTTGTATGGAATGAAGAAAGAATAAAGGATTTCTTCGAATCAATAATAAAAGGTTATCCCGTAGGTTCAATAATACTTTGGAGTCCTGAAGATGAATTTCCACATGTTCCACTTTGTGATTCCGATACTGAAAATAACTCAAACACTATATTTTATTCCTGAAATAGAAAAGAAAAAATTGGCAAAATGGTTCATATTATCATCTTATGCAGGGAGATACTCAAAAGATTCAAAAATTGAAAAATATATAAATATTATAAAAGATGATAACTTCCCAATTGATGAATTAATTAGAAAACTTGAAAATGAAGATAACTTTACAATTGATAGATTTATGAGAGATAAAGATAACTTTGCAGAATCTTTAAAAGTTCAAGGTAGAAAATACATGATGCTTTTAATGATTGCACTTTTCAAAAATAATGCAAGAGACTGGACAGTGCAAAATAGATTGGTGGTTGAAATTGTAAAAAATAGGGATTACCATAGACATCATATATTCCCAAAAGAATATCTTTCAGAATTCAATATTACTGACAAAGATTTAATAGATGACTTAGGAAATATAACAATAATTGACCGAGTAATAAATGAGTCTATAAATTCAAACAATCCAAAAGAATATCTTCAAAATTATAAAAATTTCCTTAAAGAACATTTAATATCTGAAAACGAGGAATTATGGTCTATTGAAAAATTTGAAGAGTTCTTAAAACAAAGAAAGGAGGGTATATATAATTTAGTTTATAATTTATTCTTGAAATAAAATTTTTTGAAAAAATAAAATTTATCTATACAACACTTCCAAATGTGGAGATATAACTTCTCCTTTTCTCTTTTTACCTATGATTTTATCCACTGCCTTCATGAAATCATCCATTGTTACATACTCCCTTCCTTCTCTAATTGCAAACATACCTGCCTCTGTGCAGATGGCTTTTAATTCTGCCCCTACGCAACCTTCTGTCATTTTTGCGATTTTCTTTAAATTTATGTCCTTCAAGTTCATCTTTTTTGTATGTATTTTTAATATCTCCAATCTTCCTTCCTCATCTGGTGCAGGAATTTCTATGATTCTATCAAATCTTCCAGGTCTTAATATTGCTGGGTCTAATATGTCCAATCTGTTTGTTGCTCCAATAACTTTGACATCCCCTCTTGCTTCAAATCCATCCATCTCCGCTAAGAGTTGCATTAATGTCCTCTGAACTTCCCTATCCCCACCTGTTAAAGCCTCTGTTCTTTTTGCAGCAACAGCATCAATTTCATCAATGAATATTATTGATGGTGCTTTTTCTTTTGCCAATTTAAAGACATCTCTAACCAACTTTGCACCTTCTCCAATGAATTTCTTTACAAGTTCTGAACCAACAATTTTTATGAATGTTGCATTGGTTTCTGCTGCAACTGCCTTAGCAAGCAATGTCTTACCAGTTCCCGGAGGTCCATATAAGAGAACTCCTTTTGGAGGTTCAATACCAATCTTTTCAAACAATTCTGGATTCTTTAATGGAAGTTCAACAACTTCTTTGATTTCTTGGATTTGTTTTGCCAATCCACCAATATCGCTAAATGAAACTCTTGGTCTTTCATCAATCTCCATAGCCATTGCTCTTATATCTTTTTCTTTTGGAAGAATGTCTACTACAGACAATGTCTGCTGGTTTAAACAAACCCTTGCTCCTGGCATTAACTCCTCTGGATTTACGAATTGAGAAACATTAACCAAAAAATGCGGTCCTGTTGAACTCTTTACAACAACTTTTCTATCGCTAACTTTTTCAATGATTGTTCCAATTATCAATGGAGGGACTCTCAACCTGTCAAGTTCTCTCTTTAGGATTTCATTTTCTTTTATTAATTGTAAATTCTCTCTCTCCAAGTCCCTCTTTTCCATCTCCATTCGTAAAAGTTTGCTTTCCAATTCGGCAATATATGCTTTCTCTTTAAATTCATTTAAATCTATTTTTTCATTGTTTTCTTTTATATCGTTGTATTCTTCATAAGCCATTATATTACCTCCATAAATATATAATGAAAAATAAAATATATATGTGTTGTGAAAATTGGTAATATTTTTAAATTCTAATCTATTAATATCAAAATTTTATAATATTAAATACCTTAATAATATATTTAATATCCATGCTTACGTATTTATATTTAATGGTTAATTGGTATTTCTGTAAAAATCTTCAGCATTCTTTGTTTGAAAGGTGAATTGGATATGAACATTTGTGAACTTTGTGGGAAAGAGACAACAAAATTATACAAAGTTAGGATTGAAGGCGTTGAAATGACTGTGTGTAAGGAATGTGCAAAATTTGGAGTTACCCCAAAAAGTTATTCAAGGTTAGGGGTTGCCAAAACCCCTACTTCAAAAACCACATCTACAAAAAAATCAAAAAGACCTTATAAGGATTTATTCGATAACTTAAAAACGCTTGTCGAGGATTATGGTGATGTTATAAGAGAAGCGAGAGAGGAAAAGGGATTGACTATTGAAGAACTTGCAAAGCGTGTAGGGATTAAGGTTTCTACCCTCCATAAAATAGAGAGAAATGAATTAGAGCCAGAAGAAAAATATGTAAAAAGATTGGAGAAGGAATTGGGTATAAGCTTATATGAAGAAGGAGACATTGATTATAGTGCAAGTAGTGGAGATGAGGGATTAACCCTTGGCGATTTCATAAAAATAAGGAGAAAATGATTTTAATTTTTATTTATTCTTTCAAACTCTGCATCAACAACAACATGCCAAACTCCGGGGGCGTATTTTTTTATTTTAAATATTTTATAACCAACTAATTTATAGTTATTTTTTTCTGCATAGAACTTTAACCTTTCAATGGGTCTGATGTTGATAATCTTCTCTGCAACAGTTTCGTGGTAATGAATAATCCCCTTATCCTTTAAAAATTCAAAAGCCTTATCTAAGAACTTGTGTGTTTTATGGACGTAGCCCATTATTATTCTATCCGCAATATCCTTAAACTCAACCTTCCTATTATCGCTTAGAATTGGGACAACATTATTCAATTTATTTAATTTTATGTTTTCACAGAGGTAATGGTAAGAGGTAGGATTTATTTCAATTGCATAAATCTTTTTTGGCTTTGAATGTTTTGCCATTGGAATTGTGAAATATCCAATCCCAGCAAACATATCTACAACAACCTCATTTTCATTGCTAATTTTTGCCATCCTTTCTCTTTCTTTAATATTCCCCATACTCCACATAACTTTTTTAACATCAATTTTAAATAAACACCCATGTTCTTTGTGGATGGTTTCTGTTTCATTCCCATAGAGTATTTTTAAATGTGGTGTTCTAAAATCTCCAGTTATTTGTGCTGTATATTTTGCAATTGTCTTGCATTTTGTTTTTTCTACGAGGTATTTTATCTCTTCTTCATTTAGATTATCCTTAACAATTAAAATATCCCCAATTTTTTGATATTTTATTCTCATATTATCCCACAAAGATACTTATTAAAGCAACAAATAGGATTGTTATAAAAACCCTCGCCAATGTTGAGATGAGCATCAAATTCGTCCCGTCTTTAAACCCATAAATTCCAACATAATATGGAATTAGCCATCTAATCATGGTTATACTCGATAATATGGAACCAAATAATAATGCCCTTATAGCCCTAAATGCATCAATAGTTCCTTCTTTCAACATTGCTCCTGCCATTGTGTAGGATGCTATGGCATTAATCATTGAAGTTATTGATATCGTTAATTCCTCTGTTGAAAATGGCAAAAATCCTATGTAATTTTTTATAAAGTTTGTTAAATAATCAAATATTCCAATTTCAATTAAAAAAGATGTTAGAATTGATGCAATAATCATTGTTTTTAAAATTTGGGAAGAGTTCTTTATGGTCTTTTTTAGTGCATTTTTTAAAGCATGTTTGTAATTTACCTTAATATTCTGTTTTTTCTTATTACTTGCTTTTGTATTTCTCTTTATTAAGGCCTTCCCCAATAATGCAAAAAATAGCGTTTGGAGTAAACCAATCAAAACTAAAATAAAAAAATATATTAATCCCCAATTTCCCAATGTAGCCAACAAAACAGGCAATACAGAATCCCAATGCCTCAACATCGCAGGAAATGCATCTATTAATGAGGCGATATATAATTCCTTCTTATCTATTGCCCCATTCCTATAAAAATCAGCGAGCATGATATTTGCAGTCCTTGGGTCTATAAATGCAGTAGTTATCGCTATTCCACATTCCTCTGGAAGATTTGCAAGTTTTATAAAGATATTTCCAATAAAGGACATTTTTCCAATGATACCAAACTCTATCAAAATTTCTGCAACAAATACTCCTACAATTAACCCAGGAACAGAGTATTTTAAAAATATTAAACTAAGTTCAAGAGTAGAGAGGATTAATTCCATCATAAAATTTTATTTGGAAACCTAACTATTTATAGTTAATTAGCATTTTTCTTCCAAATATCTTCTTAAATTCTTTCTAACTTCCCCAATAGTAAATCCCATTTCAATAGGCAACTCATCTTTATCTCTCAAAACCTCAATCAAATGAGCAACTCTCGGCAATCTTAAATTTGCCTTTCTTATTGTCTCAACATCTTCAAAGACCTCTTTTGGAGTCCCACTTTTTATTATTTGTCCTTTACTCATCACATAAACCCTATCTGCGTAAATTGGGACCAAATCAACATCATGGGTTGATACTATAATCGTCATTCCTTTTTTATTTAACTCATATAGCAATTTCATAATTTGAGATGCTCCAATTGGATCTAAGCCTGCCGTTGGTTCATCTAAAACAATAACATCAGGCTCCATTGCTAAAATTCCAGCGATAGCGACCCTCTTTTTCTGCCCGCCACTTAAATGATGAGGGGGTTTGTTCTCAAAGGCCTCCATTCCTACGGCTTTTAATGATTCTTTAACCCTCCTCTCAACCTCCCCCTCATCCAATCCCAAGTTTAAAGGCCCAAAGGCAACGTCCTGCTTAACTGTTGGGGCAAATAGTTGATCATCTGGATTTTGAAATACGATGCCTACTGTTTTCCTAACCTCAATTAAATCTTTTGAATTGTATTTTATTGATTTTCCTTTAATTAAAATTTCTCCTTTTGTTGGCTTTAAAATCCCATTGAAGTGTAAAAAAAGCGTTGATTTCCCCGCACCATTTGGACCCAATAAGGCAACCATTTCCCCTTTTTTTGCTATAAAGTTTATGCCATTTAACGCCTTTGTCCCATCCGGATATTGAAAATGTAAATCTCTCGTTTCAATTATGTTCATCATTTCACCTTAGATTTTTATGTATGAAGTTATAGCAAAATTTCTTGTCAAATATACCAATATTATCAAAAGTATATCAAATATTGCAATAAATAAAATGTATTTAATTGGTGGATTTTCTATGCTGTGTAGTAATCTCAACTTTCCATCATAACATCTTGCCATCATTGTAATGTTTAATATTTCCCCTTTCTCCCAAGCCCTAATAAATAAATGAGCGGCTAAAGCACCAAGAGATTTGTATGTTGATTTTAAGTTTGAAGTTCCTAACCTTGATTCTTGAGCAAATTTCATCCTTTCATATTCTTCATATAAAACAAAAATATATCTGTAAATAAGCATCATCATATCAACAACAACATCTGGCATCTTCAACTCTCTAAATATATAAAATAATTCAACCATTGGTGTTGTAAAAGCCAAAAATAACATACTACTAATTCCTCCGAGCATCCTCCCAAACAGTAAAACTCCTAAATCAATTCCATCTTTGTATATGGGAATTTCAAATCCAAAGATATTTATCTTGAACCATTCAACTGTTCCAAATAAAAAGGCAAATATTAGTAAATTTAATAATCCAAACCCAAATGGAATCCCAACAAATACAACATAAATTTTCTTCGGGATTTTTGCCTTGAATAACAATAATATAGATACTACAAAAAATATTAACAATGGAACTATTGCTGACTTTGAAAAAACAGAGATTAGAAGTAGAGATAAAGCAAATATAACCTTCAATTTTGGATTTACATGCTTTAACTTATTGTTAAAAGCAATGTTATCAACAGTGTTATATTTCATAAAAGCCACCTTTAAATTCTTTTTAAAAAAAATAAAGATAAAAATAAAAAAAAGATATTAAGCTGCCATCTGTCTTTTTGCATTATAGTATCCAATGTAATATCCAATAATTATAGCCCCAATTGCCGCCTGTAAAGCAAACAATAAACTTTCAATTTCTCCACTTGGAGGTTCCCATATTGGATGAAACCATGGATGATAACCTGTAGCCTCTATTGCTTCAGTACCTACATCATCAGAGCCTCCAAAGTATCCTTGTTCTTCACCTTTACCAGCATACATTATTAAAGGTATAGTAATTATTAATGCAACTAATCCTAATAGTATAATATGTTTTGTTTCCAATTTATTCACCTCCTACAGGGGCAGGATTTAAGTATGGTTTTAGTTCTTCCTCTGGAACAACCCCTAACTTCAACAACAAGTCAGGTCTTAATTTCTTAATGTAGTCCCAAATTATGACTGTTAATAGACCTTCTGCAATTGCTAAAGGAACTTGTGTGTATGCATAAATTACAATGAATTTTGTAAATGCCGCTGTGAATGAAGGTATTGGGAATGCAATTGCTAATTGAACTGCTGTTGTAACATAAGTTAACCAATCTCCAAACAATGCTGCGAAGAATATTGCAATTGAAGAGTTTAATCTTGCTTTAATACATAACCTATATACAATAATTGCGGCAGTTGGTCCAACAATTGCCATTGAAAAATCATTAGCTCCAAGTGTTGTTAAACCACCATGTGCTAAGAATAATGCTTGGAACAATAGAACAATAGCCCCTAAAACAGCAGTTATTGGAACACCAAATAACACTGCCCCTAACCCATTACCACAAGGGTGGGAACAACTTCCTGTAACTGATGGCATCTTTAAAGAACTTAATATAAACATATATGCTCCAGATATTGCAACTAATGGCTTCATTTCTGGACTTTCTTCAAATAATTTTTTTAATTTGTATACTCCATAAGCCATCACTACACCAGACACAATCCACCAAAATGCACACCACATTGGTGGAAGGTATCCCTCCATTATATGCATGTTATCACCCCATTAATTCAAAAGAAATTAATTCAATTACTATAAACTTGATTTATACTATATATAATTAACTATTTTTTATGAGTATTCAAATATACTTTATTAATATGATTTAAATATTATTTTTTCTTATTTATTATTATTTTCTCATAATAAAAATAATTAAAGACATTTTTAATACATATTAAATTTTCTTTTTTAGTAATAAACTATTTAAATATAAGCCTAAGTATAATAATATTAAGTATTACAATAATTTAAATTATTTAAATAATAATTATGAAGGTGTTTTTCATGGAGTTTGTTTTCATTGCAACAGCGTTCATACTCGGTATGTTGCATGCCCTCGAACCCGGACACGGAAAGAGTGTTTTAGCAGCGTACGTTTTGGGAACTAAGGCAGATATTAAAGATGCCATAACATTGGGAGCAACAATAACCTTATCCCACACTTTTGTTGTGTTTATGCTTGGCATTTTGTCAATTTACCTGATGAAAAGTGTAAGTGCAGGGATTGCTCATGATTTGATGAGTGTAATAGGGGGAGCAATACTAATAGGCGTGGGATTGTGGATTTTGAACAATTATTTCCATCCACATGAGCACAAGATAGATACAAAAAAAGGAGTTATTGCCATTGGCTTATCTGCTGGATTAATCCCATGCCCAGCGGCATTGGCTGTCCTTTTACTTTCAATTGCGGAGGGAGATGTTTTAAATGGTCTAATTTATGTGGTAGTTTTCAGCATAGGATTGGCGTTAAGTTTAACAACTTTGTCAGTTTTATTTGTTAAAAGCAAGAGATTCATCAAAAAATATGCTGGAAGTGAAAAAATAAACAAACTTCCATTAATAAGCGGAACCATAATAATTTTGATAGGTTTATATACTTTGGGACATCTAATATTGGAATTTGTTGGATTTTAAAACCGTTAGGTTTTGCCTAACTTTTTCTAAAAGTTTCACTGGATTCGTGAGAGTATGAGATTGGCAAAATATTATGATGCATTGG
The DNA here is from genome assembly GCF_000243455.1 of Methanotorris formicicus Mc-S-70. Taxonomy (NCBI): domain Archaea; kingdom Methanobacteriati; phylum Methanobacteriota; class Methanococci; order Methanococcales; family Methanocaldococcaceae; genus Methanotorris; species Methanotorris formicicus. The sequence goes on from NZ_AGJL01000015.1 coordinate 33,222, forward strand.
CAAAGGAGTATGATAAAGCATATAGTTTTGAGAAATTGAAATGGATGAGAGAAGTGGAAAATATTATCATCTCAAAAGAGATTAAAAAGGGGTTTTTTGTTTTGGACGTTGGATGTGGTAGTGGAGAGCAGTTGAAGAAGTTAAATAATGCTGTTGGATTGGATATATCAATAGAAATGGCGAAAATAGCAAATAAAAAGACAAATAAATTAGTTGTTGTTGGAAATGCTGAAAATTTACCTTTTAAAAATAACACCTTTGATTGTGTGATTTCCTTTTTTGGAGCATTAAATCATGTAAATTTAGATAGAGCGTTAAAAGAAATAAGAAGAGTTCTAAAAAAAGATGGGATTTTTATATTTACTGTTGCCAACGCCTATGATATAAAATGGATTCTTAGAAACATAAAAAGAAAAGGCATAAAGAAGACCATAAAAGCAATAAGAAACAAAAAAGGGGAGTTAGTTAGGTTTTCAAATGGGAGGAGGATAAGAGTAAAGACAAAATTTTACACAATTAAATATATTGAAAATGCACTAAATAAATATAATTTTCGTATAAAATACACATTTGGAACAAATATTACAAATTCTTTTATTGATAAATTCATTTATAAAAGTTTTTTAAAGAACTTTGGATGTTATATCGGCGTTGTGGCTAAAAAGAGAAAAATATAAAATAAAAATAAAAAAATAGATATTATAATTTTTTCACTTTTTTATTATTCTTAAAGTGAGTAATGGAATTACTATTAATGTTAGGAGTATTACCCCTAAAGGAATTGGTGTTTTTATTGGTTGGTTGTTGATATTTTGAGTATTATTTTTATAGGTTATATTGAGAACTGCGTTGGCAGATGCACTCTTCATAGTATTAGGAAAAGAAACTGATACATAAACCCAAAATTTATTCTTATCTTTTAAATAATTTGTTAAATTATAAGTTCTAGTATACGGATCATGATTAGTATATTGATTATACTGTTTTGAAAAAGAACCGCCGTTACTACAACTATAACTTATAGTACAACTATAGCTCCAGACAAAACTACCAGTATAACCTGATCTACTCGTCACCTTTAAAATCGCACTTTCAACTGTACCCCATTAGGAATCTGAATAGTAGTATTTCCACTATATGTATTTGTAGTAGCATTTTTATTCATATTTATTGTATAATCTATCTCCTCTGCAAAGCACATCTGTATACTAAATATAAATATGGTGCATAGTAAAAACATCTTTTTCATAATATCACTAATTTTCCATTGGTAATTATATTATTTGTGTTTTATAAAAACAAATATTTAACCTTTTTTTTGAAGATTTGAATATTTAATTAAATTGAATTTAAATTAATATTATTTGTTATCATTGGAATAAACCCATATTTCTCAGCATGTTTTATGCTATTTTTTATCATCTCATCATCGTTATTCACATAATCCAAAGTTAGAACAACTATGCCGTATTTTTCCTTCAAATTTTTTAGTTTTTCACTTTGAGCATTAATCCAATTTAGGTCACTACCTTTCCAATAATATGCCTTCTTATTTTCAAAATCATAGTATGTTGTAAAATCTTCAAATAAAAATCCATCTATGTACGGGGCAGTTTTATCAACAACTTCAAAACCCCTATTTTGGATGATTATGATGTTTGGATTTTCTATTCTAATTTTTTTGACTAATTCAATAACTTCATTTTTTTGGTTTGTGTAAATTGCACTATCAACTGTATCCAAAAATACACCATCAAATCCCATATCCTTAAATTTTTTAACTTCATTTAGCATTATCTTTTGCCATGTTGGTGATGAGACATTTACATAGTAGGACTTCCAATTTTGATTTTTTCCAACAATTATTTTTTGACATTCTTTGAAATATGGCCTATCTTTATCAACTTCTCCAATGCTTAGATAGGCAATAACCTTTATATTTGGATTTAATGACTTTAGTTTTTGAATGTCTTCTTTATTGTAGTTGTATGGTTCAACAATAACTAAATCATACTTTGAGAGTTTTTCTATGTTGTTTGAGCCATAATAAACCCAAAAATTGTTGATATTTAATTTATTTTTTGAATATCCTATGTTGTTATTTGTATCTAAGTAGTTTTTATTATTTTCATTATTTAAACATCCACAAAATAGGACTAAAAATAAAAAGAGAGAGATGATTTTTTTCATTTTTTCACCTTTCTTAAAGTGAGCAATGGAACAACTATTAATGTTAATATTATTGCCCCTAAAGGAATTGGGGATTTTGTTGTTGAGGGTTTATATTCTGGACCAATTTCATCATGTTTTATTGATGTCCAATATTCATGGTCATAATAAGCTACATTTAAATTCTTAGGTCCATACGGATTACTTCCTGTCCAATCTGGATGCTCATTTGAAGTATCAAATAGTTCTGCGGTATAATTTAAATTAACTTTTGCTGTGATATTCCAATGTAAATAATAATATGTATTGCCACTATCCGTATAATTTTCCAACCATAATTTTATGGTGGAATAATCATTTTCATAAGTTTTAGGATTATTCAACTGATTTAAATCCACATAATAATCAAAAGTTTTAGTTTCATTAGTATCTCTATTAGTTATGTTAAATTCAACTGTTAAATAAGCATAACTTTGAGTTATAAACACCAATGCCAATATTAAAAATAATAAATTTTTTCTAATATTCATAATCCCACCATTTTAACACTAATTACCGTAGTTCCCATCAAAACATTAAATATATAACTCAATAGATATATAGTATCAAAAAAATAGTTGAAGGTGATAACAT
>NZ_AGJL01000016.1 GCF_000243455.1 Methanotorris formicicus Mc-S-70
ATGAAGTTTATTACGGTGTAGAGTGTGATAAGGAGGTGATTAGCGTATGAAAAATTATGGCGAAATAATTTCAGGATACAACAGGCATGCATGTTGTTGATTGTATTGCTACGAATGGAAAGAACATCATTCCAATCGATTTTAGAGTTTATGATAGACCAAGGGATGGAAAGACGAAGAATGATTTATGTGGGGAAATAATACTCTCTTTAGTTGAAAGGGGATTTAATATTCGATATATCTGCTTCGATAGTTGGTATTCGAGCAAAGAAAACTTAAAACTTATCGATAAGTTAGGTTTATTTTACCTCTGCAGAATTAAAAGGAACAGGAAGATAAACCTCTCCAAAAAACGGTGAGTGGATTTCGATTAAAGAACTTGGAGAAATTCCTGAAAGTGGATTAATCGTTTATCTAAGGAAAGTAGGATATGTCAAACTCTTCTGCCTTTCCAAAAACGGAAAGGCAGTATATTATATAACGAATAACCTATTTATGAGTTTCGGAGAATTTCAAGAGGTCAAAAACGCCTCTTGGAGAATCGAAGAGTTCCACAGAGGAGTTAAACAGTGCTGCAATATTGGAAATTTCTTCGTTAGAAAAGATTTCCAGTATTAGGTCATATTTCGTTAGCTATGAGGGCTTTCTTTATTTTAGAGAAAATTAGAATCGATAAAAAGATTACTTGGTATGAGTTTAGAAGAGAACTAAATCGAATAGCCGTTGGGAATGCCATAATCTCTTTATGTAAAGAAACTGGTTTATTGTTAATCTAAGTATTTAAATGTATTTGCGAAAGTCCTAATATGTTCAATAGTTTAGAAAAGTTCGTAGATTGGTATAATCGAGTAAAACCACATCGTTCTCTTAATTTTAAAACTCCTTATGAAGTTTATTATGGTGTAGAGTGTGATAAGGAGGTGATTAGTGTATGAAAAATATGGCGAAATAATTTCGGGATACAACACATATTTAATATCTAATAAATAATCTCAAAATTCACACCATGCCCAAATAAGAACAATAAAACACTCGCCGGGATTTCTTTGCTTTTATTGTTGTATGTTTCATCATTAATGATTATTTTATCAATTTTTTGTTTTATTTTAACATTGTAGAATTTTTCATTAAAATCATTAAAAATTGCATCTTTTAAGGGGTTAAAACTGCTAAGTTTTTTATACTTTATCTCCTTAACCATAAACCCTGTATATCCATGCAAAGAACCAATAACCCTCAACAACCTTATATCATCATCCATAACCTTCTCATCCAATTCCAATTTATTTAAAGTCTCGTTTATGATTGAATATATCTTATCCCTATTTTTTCTTTTTTCAATTATTTTCTTCCAATTATCTTCTTTTTCAAATTGTTTTGTTGCTATTTTCTTCTTTTTAAATACATCCAATAACCTTCTTTTCCAACCACTTCCAATTTTACTCAAATTTAAATTTTTTCCTAAAATATAATCCATTAAAAACCTTCTTTGTGGTTTTTCATAACTCTCGATGATGTTTCTTATTTCCTCGTCTTTTGGTTTAATATAGATGTGATATCCCCTATTCCCACTAAAAGCAATTTGCAAATCATCTCCTGATAATCCAAAATCAGACATTAAAAATTCTTCAATTAAATAAAGTGCTTGATTTTTTGCCTCTTCCAAACAATATTCACAAACCCAATCATCACTATGCCTGCATTTTTTTGTTTTATGAACATCAATATCAAACGCAATCTCCCTTCTAAAAACCTTCTTTTTGTTTGCCCCTCCTGATTTGCTTGGAAATTCCATGTAAGAAAGAGATTTATACAAATGGAATGGGGCATTTTTCAACACCCAATTTTTATACTCCTCCCCATCCTTAAATGAGATGTTCCTATTATCTACTTTTTTAAAATAACCATAACCAAATTCTCTATACTCAATCCCCTCGGGAACTTCTAACAAATCATTTTTTATTACATAAGAATAATACTCCTTATAAAGATTAGATACCTCATTCACAATTTTATCATCCATAATAATCACCATATACTATTTACATCATGAAGTTTTTATATAGTTGTTCTCGAATTTATGGAAGTTACTATGGCAATAATAAATTTTTAAATGACAATAAATGGGCATAAAAATCCAAATTAATGCTTAATCACTCTTTTAATTTTTTGTAACGCAAACAACCATAATGTTTGAGGTGAAAATATGATATTGGGCATTGATATTGGTGGAGCAAACACAAAAATAACTGAAATTGATGAAAATTATAAAATACATCATATATATTTCCCAATGTGGAAAAATAATGAAAAACTAACCGAATTATTAAAAAAATATAGCAAAGATGTTGATGCAGTTGGCATTGTCATGACTGCTGAACTCGTTGATGCCTATGAGACAAAAAAAGAGGGTGTGGATGATATATTAAATTCAGTTGAAAATGCCTATGATTGCCCAATTTATGTTCTTGATGCTGATGGAAACTTTTTAAATCCAAAAGAAGCGAGAGATAATTATTTAAAGGTTTCTGCTGCCAATTGGACAGCCACAGCCAAGTTTGTTTCCGAATATATTGATGATAACTGCATTTTGGTTGATATGGGTTCAACCACAACAGACATAATCCCAATAAAAGATGGGAAAATTTTAGCCAACAAAACGGATTTAGATAGGTTGATGAACAACGAACTCATTTATGTTGGAACTTTAAGAACCCCATTATCATTTTTGGCAAATAAAATTAACTTTAGAGGAAAACTAACACATATATCATCAGAATATTTTGCAATAACTGGGGATATAAATGTTATTCTTGGCAAGATTAAAGAGGAAGATTACACCTGCGAGACTCCTGATGGTAAAGGAGTCGATAAAGAAAGTTGTTTAACAAGGATTGCAAGGGTCTTATGTGGAGATAGAGAGATGATTGGTGATGATGAATTAACCACTATTGCTGAGGAGTTCTATGCTAAATTATTGGAATTGATAAGAGAGGGGGTTGATGAGGTATCTAAAAAATATGAACTGAAAGATGTGGTCATAACTGGCTTGGGGGAGAATATTTTAAAAGATGCGTTAAAAGGATATAACATAAAATCAATAGAAGAAGTTTATGGGAAAGAAGTTTCATTGGCAACCCCAAGTTTTGCCGTTGGGATGTTGTTAAAAAAGCATTTAAAAAAATAAAAAGGGATAATATGAAAGCAGTATGTGTTTTAAGTGGTGGTTTGGATTCCACAGTAAGTTGTTTAATTGCAAAGGATTTGGGTTATGACTTAGTTAATATTACATTTAACTATGGACAAAAAGCAGCAAAAAGGGAAATAAACTCTGCAAAAAAAATATCAGAGATATTAAATGCTGAACATGTTGTTATTGATTTGCCGTTTATTAAAAAATTTGGAAAAAGTGCTTTACTAACTGAAAAAGAACCTCCAAAATTAGATATTGAAGAGTTAGATATGAGATTCAAAACAATTCAAACAATGGAAGAGGTTTGGGTTCCAGCAAGGAATTTAATTTTATTCAGTATAGCAAGTGGGTTTACTGAGAGTATTGATGCAGATAAGGTATTTGTTGGTTTAAGCGGGGAGGAAGCAACAACATTCCCAGATAATACGCCTGAGTTTGTTGAGAGGCTAAATAAGGCATTGGAATATGGAACATTAAATCAAGTGAAGATAGATGCTCCATTATGCAACAAAAATAAGCAAGAGATTGTTAAAATTGGGCATGAAATTGAAAAAAGATTGGGTGTTGAGGTTTTAAGATATTCATATTCATGCTATAAAGATAATGGAGAGGACTTTTTACATTGTGGGGTTTGTGAAAGTTGTGCAAGAAGAAAGAGGGCATTTTTAGGTGCTGGTGTTGAGGATAAAACAAAATATAGTTGTTCGCCTTAATAATGGACACAACCATCAATAAAAATTAAAGGTTGGATTGCCTTATTTGGGATTTTTAAGATGGTCTTAATGTTCTTTAAAAAATTCATTATACTAAAAATAAGTGCAAAAAATTGCGAACAACTATACCTAACCCTCTAAAATCTCTTTAAGTTTTTCAAGTTGATCTTTTGTCCCAAATGCATAAATTTCACATTCTTCCTCCAAAACCACATCAGGACTTGGATTCACATGTAATTCATTAGCCCTTTTTATTGCAAGGATTGTTGCTCCTGTTTTTTGTCTTATTTGAGACTCGTAAAGAGTTTTTCCAACAACTTTGGAATTTCTACCTACCACATATCTCCCAATTTCAATATCATGAGAAACATCCATTAGTGAAGAGACAAAATCCAAAATCTCTGGTTTTAATGCCATCTCCACAATCCTTAAACCCCCAATTGCATACGGAGAGATTGCCCCATCTGCTCCTGCTTTTAAAAGTTTATCTATTGTATTTTCGTTTTCCGCCTTTGCAACAATATACAAGTTGGGATTTAACCTCCTTGCAGATAACGTTATAAAAACATTCTCTGCATCATTTCCAACAACAGAAATTAACCCTCTCGCTCTTTTTATTCCTGCTTTTAGCAAAATATCATCAGAAGTCGCATCACCAACAATATAAATTAACTTTTGGTCTTTCTCAAAAATTTCCTTTATCTTTTCCTCATCAGAATCAACAACTACAAAAGGAACACCAGCATCCCTAAATTTTTTTGCGACAAACCTCCCCAACTTTCCAAATCCGCAGATAATAAAATGATCCTTCAAACTTTTTAATTTGTTATGCATTTTTTTCCTCCTAAATATTTCTTTAAACTGCCCTTCAATAAAAAAATTCGCTATATTACCAAATATATAGGCAACTGCCCCAACTCCTGCGAATATATAAAAAATTATTGACAACCTACCTAAAAATGTCTTTGGAGTATAGTCTCCATAACCAACAGTCGATATTGTAACAACCGCCATATAAAATGCCTCAAAAAAATTCCAACCTTCAAATGACATAAGGATAAAAGTTTCAATCAATATAATCCCCAAAACTGCTAAAATACCCAATTCAATCTTTTTTAATGTATCCATTATTTCCCCTAAATCCCTTTATCGTAATCCCACAACAAATTAACCGATAGTGTGATTTAGCACTATTAACTTTATAACCAAAAAATAGAAATAGATAGCACTTAAATAACTCGTTAAAAAACGGTGCATCTTTTATGCTAACAGCACTTAATAGTATACTCACTAATTCTATAAATAGTTTAGGATTTAACTGTTCGGAGGGGTTATCCAAGTTCGCACAGGTTAAGACCTCAATACTAATAAAATATTATTCGATTTATACCACAATAAAACCACTTAGCAAAAAATCAACAGATATATTTATCGAAATTATTAGATTTCTATTTCACATAGATATCGGGACGGTCGTAGGAGACACTTTTGTAACGACAAAGAAAATTATGAAGAAATCTAAAGAATTGGGGATGGGATATATTGGTAAACTTAGAAGGCAGAGGATATTATAAGCGAGTATATGAAGAGACCGAAGATAGAAGAAAAATATCGAAGAGATAATCGATTTTAGAAATCGAAGGAAACTATCTAACGTCTGAAAAGAGCAATATTGGATTTGTTAGATTTATGGCGATAGTATCAAACTGCATAGAATATTTGAGATACAAATATGAACTATCGTTTTATGAAATGGTTAAAGAGTGTAGTAAAGAACTAATAAAGAAGGGAATATTGTAATCACACTGTCAGTTAGTTAAATATTTGGAACAATTGAAAATACACCATAAAAATTTTATTTTTTCTCTACATCAATAACAACCACACACAATAGACTCATTTTCAATGTTTAGCATATCCCATCGATTGCAATCATATCTCTTTCTTTTCTTTCATAAAAGTAAAAATTTTAAAAGATGTGCATAATTAAAAATTAAATATAACGAACTAAAAATAATATAAAAAGCAATAAAAAACCTTTTAGGTGAATACAACGAACCTATTGAAATTAGTTGTTTGCATTAATTTATAAAATTATGTAAACTTGTCTTAAAGCAATAATTAATTATTTCAGATTCTTTAAAAGCATTATTTGGAGGTCTCTACATGGAAATTGGTATTTTAGATATAAAAGGTTCTCTCCCATGTTTTGAAAACTTTGGAAATCTACCAACCAAAATTATTGATGAAAATAACATAAAGGATATTAAAGATTTAGATATGCTCATTATTCCGGGGGGAAGTATAGTAGAAAGTAAATCCATCAACGAAAACCTAAAAAAAGAAATAATGGACTTTGATGAATACATAATTGGAATTTGTAGTGGTTTTCAAATACTGTCGGAAAAAGTGGATATTGGAAGAAAAAGTCCAGTTCCAATAATTAGGGATGGGTTAGGTTTATTAAATGTTGAATTTTCCCCATTAATTTGCACAGACAGGGTCAAAGCAACCCTTAAGATAGATTCTATTTTGGGAAAAAAAGGAACAATTGGAGAGGGATTTCACTGCCACACTTATGGAGATATAAAGATAACAGATAAAAAAACCAAACCCTTCACAACATCGGAGGTTAAAAAACTCAACTATAAAATGCAAAAAACATGCAAAAACATCATATCCGGAGCTATTTGTGGAAAAGTCATTGGAACCATGGTGCATGGGTTTTTGGACAACGAACATATAAGAAACAATATATTAGACAACTTAAAGGTTGATGAAGAAGAGAGAAAAAAAATCTTTGAAAAAAATAAAGAAGTTATGAAAAAATTAAAATTAAAAGGATTAAAATTCAGAAATAACACAAATAAAAACATAACAAACACAAAAAACGAGAAAGAAATTAGGGGAATCATTTTATTAGCAACGGGTTCAGAAAGTGGAAAAACATTTTTAACAACTGCAATATCATCAAAGTTAGATGGAAAGGTTTTGGTATCAAAGATTGGGCCTGATGTTAGGGATATTGTTCCTGCGTTGTATCTGTTGAGGGAACCAATGCTAAAATATAGTAGTATAAAAATTGGTGATAGAGGTTGGTGTGAGGTCTCTGAATACCTAAACTACCTAAAAAACTCCAACTACGATTATATTATCATTGAAGGGGTTATGGGAGCATTTACTGGGGCATTAAATAAGAAAAACTATAGTGGATCTGAGATAGCGAAGTTATTAAATTTCCCAGTTTATGTTGTCTCTGCATGTAATAAAAGCGGTATTGAGGGGGCGTTTGTTGAAAGTTTAGCATATTATTCCCTACTAAAAGAAATGGGGGTTAAAGTTGAAGGGATAATCTTGAATAAAGTTTATAATTTTGATGTTTTTGAGAAAGTTAAAAAAATTGGGGATGAAATTGGCATCAAAGTTATCGGCATCCGAAAAGCCGAAATGGAAAAAAGAGGATTAATTCCTGAAGTAGAGATTGACTATGAAGAGTTCTGTAAACTGGCAATGGAATTGGATATCAAACTCGAAATACCGAAAGTTGAAATTAAGGATAAAAATGAGAAAAATAAAAATTTTGAAGATTATTTAGAAGAATGGAGCAAAAAAATTAAAAATATCACCTAAAATAAGATAATTCATTTTCTTTGAATATTTAAATTAAACAACACTAAAAGGATATATACCACCTACAAAATTACAAAAAATAGGATAACTGCAAATCTTGTGGAATCATGGAAGATAAAATAAAAGAAAAAATTGAGGAATTAAGGACTTCCCTCATATACTACATTAGGAATTTCTATAATGACGATATTATTTCTGAAAAAGAAAGAATTGAGATTGATTTAACTGAAATTTATAAATTTGGATTAATTGATTTTGTGGAATTCATCCATGAACATCCTAAGGAAGGGTTAAAACTTATAGAAAAATGCTACCAAGAAGCATATTTCTCATTAAAAAATGAATATCCAAAATACATCATCACAATAAAAAATCTACCAGAAACCTTCAAAAAAATTAAGAATAAAAACAGATTGCTAACAATAAGCGACATAAAAAGCCACACAATTGGAAAACTTGTAGAATTTGAAGGAATTGTAGTTACTGCAACAAAAATAAAAACTGTCTTAAAAAAAGCAAAATTCACCTGTAGTAAATGTGGAAATGAGAATATAACCAAATATATAGATAACCCATTTGAAATATTTGAAGAACCACGTTGTGAAAAATGTGGTAGTGATGATTTAATATTGATCGAAAATGAATGCGAATACATGGACTTTCAGGAGATAAAAGTTCAACAGCCATTAGATTTAATGGATGACCCAGAGGAACCACCAAAATACATAACCGTATTTTTGGAAAATTCCCCAGGAATTTACTGTGGAAGGGTAAAGATAACAGGTATCCCAATAAAAATACAAAAGAACAAAAAGATTCCCATATATGATATATACATAAAGGGAATCAACTGTGAGGTTTTGGATGATGAAATTGAAATGGAGTTGAATAGGGATGACATTGAAAACATTGAAAAAATAAGTAAATTACCAAATGTCGTTGATTTATTATCAGATAGATTAATTCCCGAAATAAAAGGGCACAGTGTTGTTAAAAAAGCAGTATTTTTACAACAAATAAAAGGCGTTAAAAAAGGAAATAAAAGAGCAGATATCCATATTCTCCTCATAACTGACCCAGGAATTGGAAAAACTGTAATTCTAAGAAGGATCTCAGAACTTCCTGGGAACTTATATGGTTCAGTAACCACCGCATCAGGGGTTGGACTAACTGCAGCGGTAGTTAGGGAAAAGACAGAGATTGGAGACGATACTTGGGTAATTAAACCAGGACTCTTGGTGAAGGCAAACAAAGGAACAGCATGTATTGATGAGTTAACAGTAAACAAGGACTTACAGAGTTATGTTTTGGAGGCTATGGAATCCCAAACAATACACATCAGTAAAGGAGGTATTAATGCAAAACTTCCAGCAGAGTGTGCAATCCTCGCTGCATGCAACCCAAGATGGGGAAGATTCGACCTAAATATCTCAGTTGCAGAGCAGATAAATATTCCTGCACCATTGTTGAGTAGGTTTGATTTAATTTTTCCAATAAGGGATGAACCAGATAGGGCAAAAGACAAAGAAATAGCAGAACACATCATAGACATCCACAGGGCACACCTGGATAAAGAAATAAACAAAGAAATTGGGTTAGAACATATTGAGATTGAGGGTGTTAAGGTAGATATTGAGTTCATAATAAAATACATTGCCTATGCAAGGCAAAAAAATCCAATAATATCTGAAGAGGCAAAAAAACTCCTTGTAAATTATTATCTAAACATGAGAAAAGGAACCATCCAAGTTACAGCGAGACAATTAGAGGCAGCCATAAGGTTGGCAGAAGCTCATGCAAAGGCAAAGTTGAAGGATGTTGTTGATGAAGAGGATGCAAAAGAGGCAATAAATATAATCACCGAATGTTTAAAGCAGATTGCCTATGACCCAGATACGGGGCAGTTTGATATTGACAAAATAACAGGAGTTTCAAAGAAAGATAGAGATAAGATGATGGCGGTTTATGAAATTATCAAAAAACTTGCTGAAAAGAAAGATGATGGGCTTGCATTGCATGAGGATGTTGTTGAGTTATGTGAAAAAGAGGGAATTGATGAAGAAGATGTAGAAAGAATCATTAAAAAACTCATCAAAAATGGAGATATAGATGAACCGAAACCTGGAAAATATAGGTTGATGTGAGAATATGAAAATAATCTACAACTCCCCAGAGGACTTTTTAACTGAAAAGTTGTGGCTAATACCAACAATAAGGGAAAATACATTAGAATTAAATGAAAATGGAGATTTTAAAGTAGTTAACAATATATCTATAATAAGAACCCTCGCTACACCATCATTAAGAAAAACCATATCACGACTAATTTACCTAATAAAAGATAAAATGACAATGTTTAAAAATATAGAGAAAGCAAATTGGCTAAAAAATCTCTTCAACTATATATATGAAAAATATTTTGATAAAGCCAACAACAACTATTACAGAGCAAAAAAAGCATGGTATAGAATGATGGGAGATTTATTTGAAGATATAAATAATTGGAACTTCAAAAAGGTTAGGGGAAAGGTAATTAGTTTATTAAAGGTATTAAATCCAATATTGGTATTTGATGTCCACAACATAACAAAATGGAACCATACAAAAACATTTGTGAAATTTATTGAAGAATTGACAAAAAACGATATCGTTATCATAATAAGATGCCCAATTGAAGCGATAGATTATGCAAAAAAGTTATTTAAAAATGCAAAAATAAACACCATAGCAGCAGTTAGATATTACGCCAAACTCCTTGGTTATTATATCTCCAATAGAGTGGCAAAATACTTAGCCGAAATTTCGAAAGGTAATTTAAATATCATAAGGTTAATATTGATGCACTCAAAGAAAGAACTAAAAACACTCAGGGATATAAAAATACCTTGGCTAAAAATATTACCAAAAATCGTTCCAAAAAAATATGAAAAGATTATGGAAATTGCCTGTGAGTTAAAGAGATTTAAAGTGAAAGATATTGAAAAAAGGATAGATTTAAAATTACCCACAATCTACGAATACCTCAATGATTTGGTTGACATGGGAATTATATCAAAAACGAAAATTAGAAAAACTATAAGATTCTCTATAAAACTCGACAGAGAAAAACTCATAAAACTATTGGACAATCTACCAAGAAAACCCATTTTGCTATTATTTTCAATAAACAACATCCTTGAACCAATTCCAAGATTAGAGAAGTTTCGAGTTTTCGGGTGATGTATAATTTTGGAAGTATTATAAAAACAATACAAGATTATTATAGAATATGTTTTGTGTAAAGTTATGCCACAAATACGTTTTTCTTAAAAGATTATAAATCAATATAATACGAAAATCAATATATAAATGATTTCTCAAAGTGTTTCGAGTTTTCGAGGTGCATGTATGTATAGGCATTGGAGAAAGGTATCCAACATGATGCACCAACAAAATTATCACAAAAATTTTTCTATTATTTTTTATGTTTTTACTCAATAAGTGCTTAAAAACTAAATAAATAACAAAACTCTATATAAAACAGATATTAACTTAATATTCATGTTAATACATAATAAAAACTACACTAATCAAAATAGAATGCACTACTAACAACTATTCATGCTATTAACTACAAAAGAACCAAAAACTCTAAAAAATCTCAACATTTTGGTTTACTTTATTCTTTGTGATAATTTCATCAGTTGTAATTTTGATACACTTTCCGAAGCATATACATACATGCGATTCGAAAACTCGAAATCATACTAATTCGTTGTGTCATAATACTTCTTCAGATAGTTAATATGCTTACAGTTTGACGATTGGCATGAAATACACCACCAATTACCTTTTTTAGGTTTGAAAACTCTTGAGATTTCTTCTCCATCGGCATCGTAAAATACAAATGTGACTCCACCAAAATTATCGATGATTTTTCTAACTTCAAAACCTATTTTTTCCACCGGGTAATACTTTGTGTTGAATTTCATTTTCGAAAGGTTTTCGAAAATACTCGAAAAACTCAAGTCAAATATTTCTGGACATAATCTCTTTAAAATAGATATTCCTTTAGATGTCAATGAATAAAGAACTTTACGTCCATTTCTTTCACGTTTTGTAACTTCTAATGCCGTACATAGCCTTAAAAACTGAGATGGTAACCCCTTGGAAATTCGAAGGTTTTCGGATATCTGTTGTGGATAAGTTGTGCCACGTATTAACACATAGTGTAAAATTGCTTTCCTAAATGGCGTGGAGATTATTTCTTTTGGTAAATGCTCCATAATTTCCACCTTTTTTTATGATTTTATATTTATTATCATGTTATTATCTAAAATTTCAATTGTTTTTGTATTTTTAATTTAATTCATGTTGGATTCATATATGGGTTTTTTACCCTACTTAGTAATAACATAGATATCGCAATATAAAAATTTTGTTGTTTATTTGATTTTTTAGATTTGTTGTAATTTTTGGTATTTTTGATATTTATTCAATTATGTTACTTTTTTCATTGTTTATATGTAATATAATTTTGGATTATACTAACTATAATAATGAATTCATAGTTTTATTGCATTTATATTTTAGATTCACATTTTTGTTGTATATGCTTTTTTGGAAGATATCAATTAAAATAAACTTTATTACTATAGAATAGTTTATATATAATTTTGAAATTTATTCAAGTTTATTTTTGAGCATTTTTAATTGATATTTTTGTATTTTTTGTGTTTGATTCACAATATTTTTTGTTAATATTTTTTATATTCATGAGATATATTATGATAGATTATGTTTATATATTCATATATTTGGATTTATTTATAAAATATTTTTAGATTTTCGGATTTTCGAAAGATATAAAAAATTTCGAAATCTATTAAGGATAGGTGATGCCTATGTTGGATCCTATTGATTTCATATATAACTCAGCATCAGCAACAAAAAACGCCATGCACAGGTTAAAATTAAAAACAAATCCATTTTCAGAAAAACCTATAAGAGGAAACACCAAATTTTTTGTTGGAAGAACATCAGAGTTGAGGGAAATAGCAGATATTTTTGGGGCTGCACAGTATGGGAGTGTTGTCAATGCTGCCATTGTTGGGACGAAGGGGATTGGCAAGAGTTCCCTCCTCAACATAATATACTACGCTGCAAAAAAACAGGGGCATTGGGCAGTTGAGTTAACTGCATCTCAAATAACACCAAGGCAATTTTTGATACAGGTCCTTTACAATTTAATAAGAGAGAATCTCATCTCAATAGACGGTACCATATGCAGCGAGTATATTAAATACTCCCAAAAAATCATGGAGATTTATCGGAAACTCATTGATTATGGTGATAGAACACCAGTTCATTATCCAAGAGAGAGGATTGAGAGAGACTTTGATTTCTTATTGAATGAAGTCAAGGAGGAGGATAAACTCTGTATAATTTTGGTTGATGAGGCAGACCAATTTGCCAAAAAAAGTTGTTTAAGTTTGTTACAGTTCTTCCACTCCTTTCTATATGAAGATGGAATTTTGGCGTTCTTTGCCGGTTCTCCAACACTTATGGATGACTTAACAAAAATTTCCCCGGCGATGAGGGATAGGATACCGAAAATCATTAACATGCCACCATTATCAAAGGAAGAATCTTATGATTTGATAATGAGAAGATTGGAGGATGCACATATTGGCAATGCAAAGAAATTTGATCCATTTACTGATGCGGCAATAGATAAGATTGTTGAAGAATGTGATGGCATTCCAAGAAAGATAATCATGACGTGCTCAGAATCAATCTCCATAGCATTAAAAAAAGGAGTTAGTAAGATTGATGAAGGCATAGTTAAGATGGCTATGGAGGTTTTGGGAATTAGTGTTGGACATCAAATATTAAATCACCTGACTCCTGCTCAATCAAAAATTGTCAGGGCTCTTGCTGAATTGGGGGGGAGTTCAACGGTAACAGAACTGGCAAAATATTTGGGAAACTCCCCTGGAACTATAGGGACACATTTATCAGATATTTATGAAATGGGATATATTTATAAAGAAAGAAATGGAAATAATGTTTACTATACATTGTCAAAAGAGTTGATGGATGTCTTGATGAATGATAATGATTAATGTAGTTAAAATAATTAATACCTCCGAAGTATAGCGAGGAGGTATCTTTGGGGTTTGAAAAGGGTGAAGCCTTTCGAGTTGATGGATGATATGATTAGTGTTGTTAGGTGGTTAAATGAAATGTGATATTCAAGCAACAGAGCCGGATATTAAGGTTCCATTAACAAGGGTTGGGGTAACAAATTTAAAAAAATTGGTAAAAATTAAGAGAAAAAATAAAAGACCAATTATATTATTACCGACATTTGAAGTGTTTGTTGATCTGCCAAGTTTTCAAAAAGGCGTTCACATGTCAAGAAATCCTGAGGTTATAGAGGGGATTATTGAAGACGCGGTGGAGAAGGACGTATATGAAATGGAAACCATCTGCGAGGAGGTTGTTAAAAAGTTATTTGAAAAGCATGAGTATGCCACAAGGGCAGAAGTTTTTATGGTGAGTGATTTTGTTTTAGAGGAGAGAAGTCCAATATCAAAAAAACACTCCCAAGAAGTTTGTAAAATAATGGCAAAGGCATATGGGGTTAAAGAGAATAATGGAATAAAAATTAAAAAATTAGTTGGTGCTGAGGTTGTTGGAATAACTGCTTGCCCATGTGCCCAAAACCTATTAAAAGAAAAATCAATAGAAAATTTAAAAAATCTTGGCTTTTCTGATGATGAAATTGGGAAAATAATGGATTCTGTAGTTATAGCAACCCACAATCAGAGGGGTATTGGGACGATTTTAATTGAAGTTCCTGAAGGTTATAATGTTGAAATAATGAAAATAATAGAGATTATCAAAAAATCCATGAGTGGGGAAGTTTACGAACTTTTAAAGAGAAGTGATGAGGCATATGTTGTTGAAATGGCCCATAAAAATCCAAAATTTGTAGAAGATTGTGCAAGAGAGATGATAAAGAGGATTGTTGAAACTTTTGATTACCTTCCAGATGAGGCAAAGGTTTTAGTTAGACAAGTTAATCAGGAAAGTATACATAGACATGATGCATTTGCTGAAAGATGTGCTACTTTAGGGGAGTTAAGGAAGGAATTGGATTTTAAGTAATTTAATGTAGTTATTTTGGTTATTCGTGTAATTGATGTTAATATTTTATTTTTTATGATTTTGGGGATGATTATGAAACTTCTTGTCGTTGGTGTCAATACCCGTCCTGTGGTAAATTCTGCTAAAAAACTGGGGTTTGAGGTTTGTTCGGTATCTTATTACAATCCTATGGATTTAGATGCCGACAAAAAAATATATTTTATAGATGATTATAACCATGGGCATTTTAAGGAGAATTATAATGAGAATGAATTGTTAAAAGCCGCAGGGTTATTTGTGGATGAAGTTGATGGTATTTTAATAACTTCTGGGATATTTGAGAGTAAGAATTCAAAAACTCCTAATTGGGATGTTATTGGAAACCCACCAAAAAAGATTAAAAGGATGAGTAATAAATATAATACTATTAAGAGATTAGAAAACTTGGGTTATAACGTTCCAGTAACATACCTTGCTAAGAACTATTCTCAGTTAGAGAGGTATTTGGATGAGTTAAAAATAGCGATTTTGAAGCCGATTTCTGGCAGTGGAGGCATTGGCGTCAAAAAAATAAACTTTCCCATAATTGAAAATACGTGCATTAAAGAGACTATCGATATTGAATTTCCCATATTGGTTCAAGAATATATAAATTCCGATAGTTTTAGTGCAGCCTTGATAGATGCTAATTTTATAACATTTAATAGGCAGATAATTGAGAACAATATGTATGTTGGAAATATAACTCCCTATTCACTAGATGGTGAAGTATCAGATATTGGTAAAGTTATAAATGATTTCAAGGAAATTATTGAAACTTTTGAACTAAAGGGAATGAATGGTATTGATTTTATGATCAAAGATAGAGAAGTTTACATAATTGAGATAAATCCAAGAATATTGGGGACTTTTGAAACTATTGAGAAATCTTCAGGAGTAAATTTAGTGAAACACATCATTGAAGGAAAACCAGTGAATGTCAGGGAGAAGTTTATTAAGAGGATTGTATTTGCAAAAGAAAAAGTCATTACAAAAATCAAAAAGAATCCATTTGTATATGATATTCCGAAATATAATGCAGTAATAGAAAAAAATGAGCCAATAGCAACAGTAATTGCTAAAACAAACATTGACTACCACATAGACAGTATTTACAAGGAGTGTGTTGTGTATGAAGTTAAGTAAAGAAGAAATTTATAAGATGTTTGATAACCACCTTGTTCAGGAAGTGTTGTTTGATATTTTTGAAGGTGAAGAAGAAGGATTTGAAATATTGGATGCACTCTTAGAGTTAGGTGAGGCTACAGATGATGAAATTGCAAGAAAGTTGAATTTAAAATTAAATTTAGTTAGAAAACTCCTCTATAAAATATATGAAGCAAGATTGGTAGATTATAAAAGAGAGAAGGATGAAGAAACCAATTGGTATACATACACATGGAAACCAACAATTGAGAAACTGCCTTATGTTGTGAAAAAGAAGGTTAACCACATATTGGATGATTTAAAAAAGAGATTGGAGTTTGAAGAGAATAATATGTTTTTCTACTGTCCAGAGTGTAATTTAAGGTTTGTATTTGATGAGGCAATGGAAACTGGATTTAGATGTCCAAGATGTGATGGAATATTGCAAGAATTTGACAATAGAGAAATAATAAGGTCATTAAAAGAGCAAATTTCTTTCTTTGAGAGTGAAATTAAAACAAATTCTTTGTTTTCAAAATGAGTTATAAATTCATAAATTGAAATTAAAAAATTTTTGATTTTACAGTAATTAAATTTGCAGATTTTTTATTTTTTGGTGAGATCATGGATGCACTGTCACTTTTAAATGAATTGTGTGATAAGAACGTCGTAGAACATTGTATTGCTGTTTCAGATTACGCCTATGAGATAGGTCTACAAATAAGAAACAATGGTTATGAGGTAGATTTGAATTTAGTTAGATTGGGTGGGTTGTTGCATGATATTGGGAGGAGTAAAACACACAGCATAGAGCATGGAGTTGTTGGAGCAGAGATTTTAAGGATGTATGGTTTTGATGAGAGATTGGCCCTAATAGCAGAAAGGCATATAGGTGCTGGAATAACAAAAAAAGAGGCTATTGAACTTGGTTTATCACCAAAAGATTACATCCCAATAACTTTGGAAGAGAAAATTGTGGCCCATGCGGATAATTTAATAAGTGGAACAAAAAGAGTGGATATTGATTTTGTAGTGGATAAGTTTAGGAAGATGTTGGGTGATAACCACCCCTCAGTAGAGAGGATTTTAAAATTAAACGATGAAATAAATTCATTGTTAAAAAATGCTAAAAAATAAATGTTTAACTAAGTATGAATCCAGTAAGTTTTAATGTGCCGTAGAATGCTACAATACCCATAGTCATGCATATAGCACACATTAAAATCATCCTACCAAATTTGAACCCATACAAAGGCACGGCAAACAACAACCCAAATATTCCAGTTCCAGTTTGTATTATTTCAACGCATTTTGCTATTTGGTCTGGAGATACTGGTGGTATTTTTGGGGCTATTTTTGAGATAATTATTAAATAACCCCCAATTAATGCTGCAGTTGCAGGGATAACCCCACATAATATAACCAAACCAACAGCAAGACCATTTGCAGTAACACTTAACAACTGCCTCCTTAAATTTTGAAAATCCTCTAAGGTTTTTGCCAATATTTTTAATGTATTTACTAAATCTCCTCCATATTTCCTATTTTCTATTAACAATCTAACAAGTTGTCTGAATATTTTTGAATCTAAAGAATTGGCGACAACCAACATGGCATCTTCAAAACCCATTTTCTGATTAATCATTAATCTCATAACCTTTGCAAAAACCACATCAACCTCTTTAACACCACTTCTAATAACCTCATCCATAGCCTCTACTAATGACCTTCCAGATTCTAAGACAAGTATCATTGTATACAGTGCCTTTGGGATGTTGTTTTCAAACCTTTCAATCTTTATCTCATAGAGGATCGTTGGAGTATACAAAACACATCCAAGATATGTTATTGCCAATACCAATGTTGTTTTTAATGTTAAATCAACAAAGAAGTTTAATATTACAGGAATTGAGACGGAAAGTATCATTAATAATATAAAAGTCCTTTCATCAACCTTTTTCTTCCCTATTTTTCTTAATATTCTGATATTTCTTTTTACAGTGTATATGTATATTTTATTCATGGTTGAATGTACTTTGTTTATGTTTGACATAATCTCACTCAATCTTCATTTTAATAAATATTGTGAAGATTATTGTTGAAATTGGACCTATCTTTGTTAGTACAATGTCAAGAGTATCCACTATTCCAGAGAATCCCTGCTGACCACCAAGTGCTGACTGTATCATACCAGAAAATGGTAATATTAAACCCACACCAAAAACAAGATTTCCTAAATTTTGTATCATAAATTTTGATGAATCTATTTTTACCATAGATTCTCTAACAATTTCTTCATACATTTTTTCCAATAGTAGGGCTACGTTACCCTTATTGAAAGCCACTATTAGTTGATCATACAATACCTTCATTAGTGGTATTTTAGTTCTTAATTTTGCCCTCTCCAATGCTTCTACAAAACTATATCCACCAACGTTTATATCGTGGATTAATGTTTTGAATTCATAAGATACGACCCCATACTCCGGACTTTTTGCAACATTTTCTATAGCCTCTTGAAGAGATATCCCTACCTTAACAACAGACACCATATACAACAACGCAAACAATATTTGAAATTTAATTTCCCCTTTAAATAACATTAATTTTAATTTTGGATATAAAATACTGGTTATTAATATCCCAAAAGCGAAGATGAAGCCATTTATAAGGCCAGAAATTGGGTTTTTATTTAAAATAGTATGGTATAAGGACAAAATAATAAACGTTCCAAAACTTGTTAACAATACCTTAGCAAAGTATTTTTTTTCATCCTCTATACCAGCATATTGAAAATCTTTTTTTGATGGTAAGAATGAGGTTCGAGTTACCCAATATGAGAGTGATTTTGAATACTCCTCAAATATTCCCAACCCTTCTTCAAATAAGATATCATCAAGATCTTCAATTTCTATAGGTGTTTCCTCTACAAATGGTTCATAGAATGTGAGTTCTTCTTCACTCTCCACTATACTCTCTCTTTTTCCCTTCCATGTGTATTCTCTCTTAGAAATGTCAGAAATTTTAATTCTTCTTTTTTTTAATCCAATTTTAATTAAAATATCATCTATATGTTTTGAGATATCCTTAAAAAATTCTCTGTATGGTTTTTTTTTCATAAAGCCCACCATATTAACAGATTGTTGACAGCAAATCTTAAAAATAAATTATAAATGTTAAAGTAGGGATTATAAGTGGAGTGAACGTAACAACTTCTCAGGGTCTTCCTGATATGTCATTATTATTGGGGCCACATCTTCAAGTTTATGGATGTTATTATCTATCATATACTTTAATACTTTTTTTCTATTTATTCTATCGTCTATCAATTCATCCCGTGTAATCCCTGCAATTTCACAGACATCTTCTTCCCACATACAAATACCCTTTTTAGTTAGGGAGTCAGAAATACCGTTGTACTCAAACAATGTGGTTTTACTAATATGTTCCCCATCCCCCTTCACAATTTCAACAATACCCAATATCCTTCTAACAGTTTTTCTATTTCTTCTAATTCTTTGCTGGTTTATTATAAAGTTTAGTGATGAGAGCATGATTTTTGGAACGTTCATTGGTGGATTTGTTAATCTCAAGATTGCCTCGTCAGCACTGTTCGCGTGTAATGTTCCAGAACAATTGGAAACATAGAACATCCCATCATTTCCAGCCATGTATGTGTGGTTATCTTCAACAGTTAAATCATATACATATCCATCATATTTTACTTTTTCAATAGATGCTATCTTCTTCCATGTTATATCATTGCATAATGCCAACAGATGATTCAACTTCCTACTTACAACCAAACTATCCAATCTTTCATTTAATTTTTTTGATTTATTGTGGTAGTTTGATTTTAGTTTTTTCAAATATTTGTCTTTTATATTTTCAATAATCATTTTTAAGTCATCTTTAGATATTATATTTGAATGCTCATACTCCTCAATTATCTCCGTATCTATTCCCGTAATTTCTTCCAATTCCGATGAACTTATATTAAGATGCTTCCTTATATCTTTTAATAACTTCCCAGTATTTTCAAATCTCTCTAACTCATCAGTACTATTGGTTGGTACAGCAATAAAGTCCCCACATTTTAAGGATTCTGCATTTTTTTCATATATGATTCCGTCTAAGATATAAAATGGATGGTCGTTTGTTGCTACTATTTCCCTACCATCTTCAGTTTTTATTTTATATAGGTAGTTGTTGTACTTTGTTCTCCAAACCCTTAAGATTCTTTTTTCCTCGCATTTTAAGGAACTTTTATTCAAACTTTTTATTGTTATCTTCTCATCAGAGATGTCAACATACTCATGATTCTTGTATACCTCAACATTTTTATCAAAGAATGCCTCGCAGAATTCTCCAATTTTTTCTATCTTACTGTTGGGCATTATATTTGCATCATAATGCAACGCCCCATCGTGACCGGTGTTCATAGCAACGAGTAATGAGTGAGCCTCTTTCCCCCTAACCTCCCCAACGAGTATCCTATCTGGTCTCATCCTTAAGGCATTTTTAATTAAATCATCCATAGTTATCTCATATCCCGGAACTCCAGGTCTTGGAGGTCTTGTAATCATTCTTATAACGTGTTTGTGTGGAATTTGTAATTCTGGCGTATCTTCAATTGTTATTATCCTATCTGTGTACATGGCAAACATAGATAATACGTTTAATGTTGTTGTTTTACCTGAACCTGTCCCCCCTGCAATTAAGGTGTTTGCAGGTTTTGCCCCAAAGTAGCCTTCAACAGCCTGCCATAAAAATGCCGCAGTTTCCAAATCAAAAGTTCCAAATTTAATTAGGTCGGTTATTGTTAATGGGTCTTTTGTAAATTTACGGATTGTTAATGTTGCTCCGTTTAATGTAACATCGTGTGTTGTTGCGTTCACTCTACTACCATCTGGTAAGAACGCATCGAGCATAGGGCTTCTCGCATCTATACTTCTATTTGCAAGGTATGCAATATTTTCAATGATTCTTGTTAACTCCCCCTTATCTAAAATAATATTACTCTCACACATCTGATATTTCCTATGGAATACAAATACTGGTAAATTCCAACCATTGACCATAACTTCCTCTAATTGTGGATCATTTAATGGAATTTCTAAAAAACCCAACCTCCCAATTGAGAGATAGAAGTATTTAGCCATGTAATCCAAATCTTTCCCATCAAATTCTATACCATGCCTTTCGGCAAAAGTTGTTAAGTATCCATGAATTTGGTTAAATTGTGTGTAATAACCTTCCGATATGTTTGATTTTATCATTCTTATTTGATCTTCAGTTAATCTCGACAATGCCTGTTTCATTTTATTAATTTCAGGTACTTCATAGTATATCATACTTCCTCTCTTCTTGATAGATACATCTATTTTAATATTTTCGATAGTAACTTTATAAGAATCTAATGTTATTTCAGATGTATCTTTGGGAATATCTATTTTAACTGGAACTTTGGGTTTAACGACTCTTGGTTTAATCTCTTCGATTATTTCTTTTTTTTCTTTTTTTAATTCAGGTTCTATAATAATTTTTTTAGTACTTTTTTCTTGGATTCTATCAAGAAGTCCCATTTAATCACCGGGTGGTATATTGTTGATAGTATCATTCAATAATTTTAAGAATTTTATTTAATTAGATTCCCAAATCATAAGGATTAAAACATAAATAATATAGTAAACGTGATATTATAAACTATTGATTTTTAGTTTATAGTTGAATATTTAAATAAATAGATTTGTAGTTATAAAAATAACCGCAATTAAAATTAATTGCTCTTGTTTTGGTTATAGTGTTACATCAATATCTAAGTGCTCAGTGAGTTCTTTGTATCTATTCCTTATGGTTACCTCAGTAACTCCAGCAACTTCTGCAACATCTCTCTGTGTTCTTCTATTTCCCAACAATACACTCGCTATGTAAATTGCTGCTGCTGCAACACCTGTTGGACCCCTTCCACTTGTTAAACCTTTTTCAGCGGCTTTTTGTAAAATGGCTATTGCCTTTGACTCAACTTCCCCAGGTAATCCTAATTCAGATGCAAATCTTGGCACATAGTCGATTGGATTTGTTGGTGCTAATTTTATCCCCAACTCTCTTGATAGGAATCTGTATGTCCTTCCAATTTCTTTTCTGTCAACTCTTGATGCCTCAGATATCTCATCAAGGGTTCTTGGCACTCTGCATCTTCTACATGCCGCATATAGTGCTGCTGCTGCAACGCCTTCTATGCTTCTTCCCCTTATAAGTCCTTTTTCAACAGCCCCCCTGTATAAGACAGCAGCATTCTCTCTAACGTTTCTTGGTAAGCCGAGTTTTGATGCAATTCTATCTAATTCAGATAATGCAAATGCCAAGTTTCTCTCTGATGCATCGCTAACCCTAATTCTTCTTTGCCATTTTCTCAATCTGTAAAGTTGAGCCCTCTTATTTGCAGAGATATCTTTTCCATAACTATCTTTATTTCTCCAATCAATAACTGTTGATAGTCCTTTATCGTGGATGGTGTTGTGTAATACAAACCCTCCAAATCCAGCAACGAAGTTTTCAGCGTTTGGAACTGTTAAATCATAAGCATAGCCATTAGTTGGCTTTGTCTTATTAATCTCTTTAATCTTTAAGAATATGAAATCAGAGTTGATAAGTTTTTCGAGTTTTCTATCGTTGTATTTTTTGGCAATTTTTAATGCAAGGTCTCTTCCTATTTTATCTCTACTTCTAAATTTCCACTCTTTTTTATATTCATCTGGGGCTGGAATTAAGTTGGAAATTGGTGGCTTTTTATTTTCTTTTTGATAATCATCGATGTATCCTAATTTTTTAATATATTCTGGATTGGTTATTGTTAATATATAAGAATGACTGTCTTTAACATACTGTCCAGTTTTTTCAATAATATGTCCTTTAATAAACTCCTCTCCATAGTTTGCATTTATTCCCAATTGCAATAGTAAGAATGCCAAATCCTCAATAAGTTCTTTTGAAGCAGAGACCGCCCTCAACTGAACTGTTGAATACTTTTCATTTATGTATAAGTTGCCATCTCCGTTGAAATATCCAATTAAAAATGCCTTTTTTAAGTTTGCTGGGAATTTAAAGACAATTGGAGGAATTCTCTTGTTCTTTGCTCCACTCTTTATATTTAGTTTTTTAAATAACTCAACTAATATTTTACTATTTATCTCAATTTGGACGCTTGAACCTTTATTATATACAATTGGATTTAAGTTTAGAGATTTGAAGTAATCTACAACTTCCTCTATATATTCTTTCTCATGTGCTCTAAAGGAAAATACAATTTTTCTATCATCATAATGTCCTTCTGCAATGAAATATCCTAATATCTTAGCAAATCTCTCATCTACTTTTATTTTTATTGGAAGGGATTTGCCGCTACCACATCTAATTGTGGCATTATCTGGGATTGGGATGTTATTCTCTAAGATATATTTCAATGGGGTAGATTTTCTTCTTCTCCAATCTTTATTCTCATAAGGATAGTCAAATTGGACATAAATGTTTTCTAAATCTTTTACAATCTCAACTAAGTTAATTTCGATGTTTTCTTCAACATTAGGAAGTTCTTTTGCTAAAACCAATATATCTCCAACTTTCAACTCATCAACTCTTATTGGAACAACCTCATTATTTTTTATAGTAAAGACGCTATGGCTTCCAGTAACTTTAACTTTTTTATTTCCTTCAACAATTATCTCAAAGATTTCATTAACTGGATGTCTTGAAACCTCTGAAACAGGCATAAATTTAAATTTATAGTTATTATCAAAGGCAATAACTTCAATACCTTTGCATTTAGATATTTCTAATATACCCTCTCTTCTAACATTTTCTGCATTTTCAATAATTTTGTCAATAAGTTCTCCAATTTTAACAACCTTTATTTCCCCATTTTCCCTAATTATTATTGGCTCACTGTAATCAACACTATATGTCATTGGAGCCCCAACTCTACTTCTCTTAACTCTTTGCTCATGGTCGAATGCTCTCCATTCAGGCCCAACATCAAATAAGTTTTGTTGCAAAACACATCCACAGTTTTCACATACAATTTCAGCCCTTTCATAATCCCTAATAATATTTGTACTTCCACAAATTGGACATATCAACTCCTCTTCTTTTTCAAGAATGACATTCTTATCACTTTTAATTTTTTCATTAGTAGTTTTAATATATTTTTCTGATTCTTTATTTTCAGTAGTTATTTTTTCTTTAAGTTCTTGTTTTGTTGTCATAACTACCACTTGCAAAATTTTTAAGTTATTTTTTTCGATATTTAGATTTACCGTTCTTTTGTTTAAGAATGTATGCCTCACCTATGTAATTTTCAAAACCTTTAAATGGAATAATCTTTACATATGGTCTATTAATAGGGCCAAAAACATCATGGACTTTACCAACTTTTCTGAATTTTTTATTGTTTTTCAAAACAACAATCGAATTTATTGGCGGTTGAAAATTTGCTCTCCCGATTAATTTCCCCTTTGACGTTTTATGAGTTATTATTATTACTTTCAAGATTGACGCCTCCAACGATACACGAATACTTCTTATCGCTTATACTATATAAATTTTTCGAAAAGTTTATATATCCGAACTTAAGTTTATGCACCAAATATGAACATTATTATCTTTGGATTGAAATATGGGATTATATGGTTTGTTCTTGATTAAGTTGTTGAAAATATTAATCTAAAAAATCAAAAATAATGGATGATGGAATGTATGAAATGCATTAAAAACTTATTAAAAAATAAAAACGTTATTATCGACCTAAGTAATGAAATAATGGATTTTGTTTACCCAGGAGACCCAAATTTTTATGTAAATATCTTTAAATTTGAGAATTTTATGGTTTCTGAGATAAGGATAGGTTCTCACATCTCTACACATGTGGATTATCCAAAGCATGTTGGATTGGATAATGATTCTGTAGTTGATATTGTTGTTGGGAATGGGTTTTGTGTTAATATTGATAATTTGGAAGAATTTTTATCTAAAAAAGATATTAAGAATATAGATGTTTTATTGATCTATACATCAATTTCATCACTTTGGGGGAAGGAGGAGTATTTTGAAAGAGGGGTGGATATTAAGGATTATTTGAATGATTTGTTGAGTTTGGGGATTAAAGCAATAGGTGTGGATTGTGCAAGTATTGGGGATTATGATGTTCATAGAACTCTTTTATCAAATGGGATTTTGATTATTGAAAATCTCACGAATCTTGATGTTTTGGTTGGTAAATCATTTTTCTTTATTGGATTACCACTGAAAATTAAAAATATCGATGGTGTACCAATTAGGGCAGTTGCGATCCTTTAACGTTTTTTTATTTTTTTATTTTTATACTTATTAGATAAAATAATTACTATTGATTTTTTAAATTTATTATTAATATTTTTAATTGCAAATAATAATTTTTTAAAAAATTGTAATAATTTGAACCAAATAGATAATTATATATATTACTAATTTGAATAATAGTAATACAAAATTTTGAGGTGATGTGATGAAAATTGCTATATTGGGGGCAGGGTGCTACAGAACCCACGCTGCTGCTGGAATTACAAACTTTGCGAGAGCATGTGAAGTTGCAGAACAAGTAGGAAAACCTGAAATTGCTTTAACACACTCAACAATTACAATGGGTGCAGAATTGTTGCATTTATGTGGTGAAGTTAATGAAGTCATTGTTTCAGACCCATGTTTCGCTGAGGAACCTGGTTTAGTTGTTATTGATGAGTTTGACCCAAAAGAAGTTATTGAAGCACATAAGGAAGATCCAGAAAAAATCATGCCAAAAATTAGAGAAGTTGTTAAAGCAAAAGCAAAAGAACTTCCTAAACCTCCAAAGGCATGTATTCACTTAGTTCATCCAGAAGATGTTGGTTTAAAAGTAACAAGCGATGACAAAGAGGCAGTTGCAGATGCAGATATCATAATAACATGGTTACCAAAAGGAGGAAAACAGCCAGATATTATTAAGAAGTTCGTAGATGCAATTCCAGAGGGGGCTATTGTAACTCACGCATGTACAATTCCAACAACAAAATTTGCAAAAATCTTTAAAGATTTAGGAAGAGAAGACTTAAACATCATCTCCTATCACCCAGGAGCAGTTCCTGAAATGAAAGGGCAAATATTCTTATCAACAGGATTTGCATCAGATGAAGCAATTGAAAAATTATATGCATTGGCTCAAAAGGCAAGAGGAAACGCATACAAATTACCTGCAAACTTAATTAGTCCTGTTTGTGACATGGGTTCAGCAGTTACAGCAACAGTTTATGCTGGTTTGTTGGCATACAGGGATGCAGTTACAAAAATCTTAGGGGCACCTGCTGACTTCGCTCAAATGATGGCAGAAGAGGCAATTACACAACTCTTAGAATTGATGAAAAATGAAGGAATTGCAAACATGGAAAAAACATTAGACCCAAAAGCATTAACTGGAACAGCAGACAGTATGTGCTTTGGACCTTTAGCAGAGATATTACCACAAGCATTAGAAGTTCTTAAAAAACACTAATTCTAACCTCTTTTTTCATTTTTTATTTTTAATTTGTAGTTAAAATCGAAAACTTTTTAATCTTTCTTTTTTATATTTTGTGAAATGAATTTTTAATAAAAATTTAGTTTTAATTTATACTTTTAATGCTTGAAATGGTGATGTAATGGTATTTAAAAAGATAGAGGAAAATTTTAAAGAGTTAAAGAATGGAAATGAGGAATTTACAAAATATGGGTTGATAGATAAGGAAGATGCCTTAAAATTATTTGAAATAAACAAATGGGATGATTATTTGAGATTATTTAATATTGCCTCAGAGGTTAGGGATTATTTTAAGAAAGAAATTGAAATAACTTCAACAATTCACATAACCAACATCTGTAAAGTTAATCCTAAGTGTTTATACTGTGGTTTTGCAGCAGGAACTTCAAGGGAGGGTTATTATAATCCATTTAGGATTTCTAATGAAGATATAAAAAAATCAGCAATAGCAATTGAGGAGAGTGGAATTTGTAGGGTTAGTTGCTCATCTGCACATGGTTATGAGGGGAGAGAGGTTTTAAGGGCATTAAAAATCGTTAAGGAAAATACAAATTTGGAGGTTTTGGTAAATGCTGGAGCGGATTTAACAGAAGAATCTATTAAAGAAATGAGAAAATATAATATAGATACAATTTGCTGTAATTTAGAAACAATAAATGAAGAGTTATTTAATAAGGTAAAACCGGGGGAAAAATTAAAAGATAGAATAAAGGTCTGCAAATTAGTGAGGAAATATGATATTGAACTATCTTCTGGATTATTAATTGGAATTGGAGAGAGTTATGAGGATAGAGTTGAACATCTTTTTTATTTGAAGGAGTTGGGTGTTGGGGAAATTCCTATAATGGGATTCAATCCCTACAAAGACACGCCAATGGAAAATCATCCAAAATGTTCTGCATTAGAGCAGGCAAAGACGATTGCAATAACACGGTTAATATTCCCAAATATAAGGATAACTTCTCCAACACCAACAATAGGGGCTGAGTTGGTGCAATTTGCTTTATTGGGGGGAGCAAGTAATGTGGCAACAGTTATTCCTGATAATCATCCAATGAATATTAAAGGGGTTGGAAATCCAAAAACAGGAAATCTAAATGAGGTAATTAAATTAATTAGGGAAATTGGTTTAACACCAAAAATAAGGAAAAATAGGGTAGGAATGAAGGAAAGAAACTAAATAAGAATTAACAAAAGAACATGCTATTATGGGGGATTATGATAGGGATGAATCCACTTATATTAAATTTTATTGTTTTAGTTTCGTTTATTGTGTTATTTATTGCAGTATTTTTTATTATGAATTCGTTAGTTATAATATCTCTAACTGCAATTTTGCTCATATCTTTAATAAGTTACGTTTATTCCTTTATAAAAGTGGAGAGCGTAGATAAGGGAAAATTAATCCACAAAGATAAAATAAGTTTATCCAAATTAAGATATGATTCGTTTATAGTTCTAATATTGGGGGTTATGATTATACTATACTACAAACATATAATACCCACATGGTTGCTGGTGGCATTAATAATATTGGATTTTGCATATAGGTGTTTAGGAAACTATATTATTTTGAAACCACCAATCAAAGTATATGAAAAAGGTATTGTTTTGGGAAGTACAGCATTCTATACATGGGATGAATTGAATATGAATGAAGAAGGGGACAAAATTAAAATAAAAATAAAATATATTCCAAAGAGAATTGTTTTAGATAAAAATATACTGGATAAATTGAGGAGTAAATATGGTGGAAATTGATACTTTTACTTTCATTTAATGATTGGAATACTTATTGGAAGTATATTTTTCTTTGTCGTATTTTATCGGAACTGCAAATTTTAAATATGTAATTATTATAGGGTTTTATTAATCATGGGTTGTTGGGTATGAAAATTATTTAAAAGTTGATTTAACAAATAGTTAAATTTAAAAATAAAAATCTTGGTGCAAGTTATGAGGGGAGAGGGTGTTTATCTAACTTATTTATTTATCTTAGGAAGTTTGCTATTTGTTGAAGTTTTTGTTTTTAGTTTGATATACTTTGTTTATGGATTGAGTTTAAAAACAGTTGTTGGAGTTTTGGCATTTGGTTTAGTATTGTTGCTAATTTCAATTATTTTAGTTAGATTATTGGATAAATTAATTAATGAAAAAAATAAAGGAAAATTAATCAAAAAATACACAAAATCAAAGATTTTAAATAAAAAATATAAAATTTTAAGGATTTTATTGTTTGTTGTAGGGGTTAATTTTTATATTTTTGGATGGTTAACATCTCTAAATATAAATCCATATACAAAATTTCTTTTATATTCAATTTCCGCATTTTTTATAATTGTTTCAGTATCTATTGGATATATTAAAGTAGAATTTTACGAAAATGGAATTTTTATCAATCCATTAGGTTTTTATAAGTGGGGGGAGGTTGATAGAGAAGATTTAAATGATGGATTAATTTTAAAAATAAATAACTTGGTGATAGAATGCAAAATGGGACAAATCCAATAATTCTTGAAATATGTTGCATATTCTCAGCAACTATTATATGTCTCGCATATTTAATTTTAGAGAATGGTAATTTCAATTTATTAGAATTTTTTAAATTGTTTATTCCATTTTTGTTAATTTTTTGCATGGTTATAGGGGTTATGCTTTTTAAATCGTTAAAATCCATTAAGAAAATGGATAAGGGAAATTTTTTAAAAGAAATGGAAGTAAAATTTTATGATTCAAAAATAAGAATCATCTGGGTTGTTTTATTGATATTATTCTTTGTATTAACAAAGATTTATGTTTCACCAGATAATCTATTCTCGGTATTAATATGTAGTGGTATTGTTGCATTGGAGATTGGAATTTATATAATTTTAACTCAGGAGTTAAAAATAGAGGTTTATGAAAAAGGAATTTTAGTTAATGGAATAAAGTTTTATAGTTGGAAGGAGTTAAAGATTAAAGAAAAAGATGGCAAAAGGATTCTAAAAATTCCTTACATTCCAAAAGAAATAACCATTTAAATGGGGAAAATATGAGGATAAATCCATATTATTTTTATTTGATTGGGAATAGTACCTTATTTGGAGTGATGTTTCTCCTATTGGGATTTGCTGATAGATTGAATTTAATGTTCCAAATTGGATTAGTTTTTGGGTTGGGGATTGTTTTTATAGTTCCAATACTTTATGCATGTTTCAAAGTTAAAAAAATAGATTTAGGTAAATTTGTTGGTAGGGGAAAAACTAAAATTGGGGATTGGCATTACGTTTTAGTTGGAATGTCTTTTATTCTTATTGGAATCTCAATTGTTTATTATTTTGCTTATGGAATATTATTACGTCATATTTTGTCTTCTTTAGTCCTATTTTTGGGTTTTTTAATAGCAAACCTCAAACAAACGCATTATATTTCTATTTATGAAAAAGGGGTTGTTGTTGATGGAATTGCATTTTATAGTTGGGATGAAGTTTATAAGAAGGAAGATGGGGATAAAACAATATTAAAAATAAAAGGAATTCCAAAAAAACTGATTTTAAAAATAGATAATAAAGTGATATTCTGAAAGGAGTTTTAAATTAATTATTGCGTTTTTAAAAAGGTATTTTTTATGAAAGAGTTATTATTTTAGACGACACTATATTCGTTGGGATGAAATTGAGAAAAAAGAAAAGGGCAATAAATTAATACTAAGAATAAAATATTATCCAAAAGAAATAATAATTAATAAAAATTTGTTGGGAGAGTATGAAAGTTGGGGTAACCAAAATGTATAGGGAAATTGCAGATTTAATTGGTTTGAGGGATTATAAAATAGTTAATCCATACAAAGAAAAATGCAACTGCGATTTTTTAATCATATCTAAGGGGTACAAAGAAATAGTAAAAAAACTAAATCCAAATGCAGAGATTTTTGAGGTTAGGTCAGCAACTTTTAAGGACTTAATTGAGACATTAGAAGAACTAAAAAGATTGAATATTGGAGATGAGAAAAAAATAAACAATTCAATCGAATCTTTGAAAAATAAAGAAAGGGAAATAAAAAAACTTTCAAAAAATTTAAATGCAAAGGTTAATCCAAAAACTGAATTTGTTAAGAGGGTTGTTAAGGATTTGGACTTAGAGATTTCAAATGATGGGATTTCGATAATCCCTGATTATTTGTTTGATGGAAAAAAGATGGAAAATATTATAATTTTAAAGACACATAACTATAATTTAGGATTGGTTGAGAGGATTGAAGATAGGTATTTGCAGATTATAAATAAATTGAGGGATTTTTATGAGAGAACTCATTAAAGATGCAATAAATGACTTAAATGCAGCATTGGAATTGAGAAAATTGATAATAAAAAAACTAAACGAAAATAAAATAAAAGAAAGCAATATAATTGAGATTGTTGATGCAGTTGATGACTTATCTATTGAAGAAATCCAAAAATTAGGAAGTAATTTAAGAAAATTCCCAATGGGGTGTGATTTGGTTGAGGTTGTTGTAGGACCATGTGCATCATCTTTAACATTAAATCAATTTGTGGAAAATTGTATTTTAACCGATTATATGGGATTTACCATACATGCCTGTGCCTATGCATTGGCAGATATTGGAGAGAAGGAAGGAATTCCTCCATTGGAAGTTATGAAGATGGTTTATGAGAATGTTGATGTCCCATTGGATTTAGATCACTTTGGGCAATATGGGGCTATGAGATTTCCAAAGGAAATAACTCATTGTATGGGGGAGTGCTACTACAAAGGCCCACCATACAAAGGATGTCCAAGAAAAAGAATACACAAGAGATTAATTGATAAAGAAAAGGAATATGCTCATGAATTTGAGGACTGGATAAAGTTAGCATCAACTGTATGTATAAATGTAGTTGAAGAACAGGGTGGAGAGGAACATGCAGCACCATTAGAGGAAATGGCGGTTGTTGCAAAGACAGCAAAGAAATATGGAAAAGGATTGGAAGGGATTTTCCATGTTGGGGATGGGTATGATGATTTGATAACAGGTCTAAAATCTTGCATTGACTTTGATGTTGATGTTTTGGTTGTTGAAGGAGCGCCTTTCAATAGAGCAAAGGATAGGTTAAAAGCATTTGCAAAGGCAATAGGTGTTTCAAGAATTTTGGTTAAGGGTG
This sequence comes from Methanotorris formicicus Mc-S-70, assembly GCF_000243455.1. Classification (NCBI taxonomy): domain Archaea; kingdom Methanobacteriati; phylum Methanobacteriota; class Methanococci; order Methanococcales; family Methanocaldococcaceae; genus Methanotorris; species Methanotorris formicicus. Next base: position 31,579 of record NZ_AGJL01000016.1, read on the forward strand.
GGGTTGTTGCTACAAATGGGGCTTATGAAGATGAATGTAGGATTGGGTTGAGGAGTGGGCTTAATGTAATTATAAGCGGATTTAGTGGGAACCACCATGGATATATGTGTGGCTACTCTCCTGGAACAGCAAAGAGAGGCAACTTTGGATTGCCAAGGGTTATGAGGATAATTAAGGAAGAGATAAAGAACATGGATGTAACTTTGGTAAGTAGGCATGATTTAATTGCTATAGCAAGGAGTAGCAAATTTTTAGGAAATGTTGTTTATCCAGAAACATTGGGAGGCATGTTTATTGGGGATGCCCATTGGGTTGCTATTAAAAACAGCAAACTACATGACAAAGTTGGAATAAGGAAGACACTGGAAGATGTTGAAAATGAATATAATGGGGAGAAGTTGGGTTTCTTAGGGGGGAGATATATAGCATGGGGAATAGCAAAGAAGTTGATGCCAGAAGAGGTTTATGTTAGTGATGCTAATAAATGGGTTGAGGAGGCGACTGTTAAAATATTGAATGAAGTAGGAATAAATGCCTACAAATGCAATGGGAATGATGAAGAGGTTGTTAAAAATGCAGACAAGACATATATATGCTCTATGATTCCAGAGATAATTTTGAAAATAAAAAATAAGGTTGAAGCGGAGAGTTTAATGTGATAAAATGAATTGGAAGGGACACACAATTTTGGGGCTTATATTTGGATTGCCTTTTATCTCTTCCCCAGAGCAAATATTTTTGGTTTTGGCAGGGGCTTTATATCCAGATTTAGACCACGATGTTAAGGAGGATATTGTTAAGAGGGGGATTTATATCTCTTTTGGATTGGTATTTATAAATATTCTAATTTATTATTTCAAAAATGACTATTTTAATTTGGATTTGTTTATTTTGGCAGTTTCTGTTCTTTTAATTTATCTTATTCCATATTTTGCAAACCATAGGGGAATAACACATACATTTTTGGCATTAGTTTTTGTTTCAATAATTTTAGGGTTTTTGGCATTGAAATTAACAATATTTTCTCCAATATTGGCTGGGGTTGTTGTTCTGTATATGGTTGTTAATGAAAAGTTGTTAGGTAAGGTTTTAGTTATCGCATTGTTTGGATGGATTATTTTGGATATTTTAAAACTAAATCCTGCAATTAGTGGAAGTTTGTCATATATTTTGCCTATTGCAATAGGTTATTTATCCCATATTGTCGGTGATTCAACAACTCCCGCAGGAGTTAAGGCATTTTATCCAATATCTGACTACAAATTAAGAAAAAAAGAGGCACAAATATTAACAGGAATCTGGTTTTTAATGGTTCTTTATGTTTGGAAGGATGCAATATTGTCTTTATTAATTTTTAAAATAATTTAATATTTTAAACTTTCTTATATTGTTGCTATTTTTTTTACTTTATTTTATTAGAAAATCTAATAACTTAAAAACTTAAATTTAAATACATTTCTATTTGATTTAAATCATTATAATATATATAGGAATTTTACTATTACATAAATTTCGTAAAAAATGAAAAACTGATAGAGTATTAAAGAAGATATCAAATCCAACTCTAAAAAATTAAAAATAGTTGGCGATGATGGACTATACGTCCTGAGCCTACCGCATAACCACCAGGGTGGCAAAATGAAACTATGGGGCAAAGATGTATTAAAAGGTTTCGCTGCTTTGGTGATATTAGGAATGGTAGGAGCTGTGTTAGCTGGACCAATTCAAACAGTAAAAATAGTGGGAAGTGGATATCTCATAGCATCGGATGTTCAAGGTATGCAGGATGGGGGCGTCAATGGTTTAATTGGTGCAGTATGTATTGGTGGAGATATTTGATTTGCATGTATTGTTGGAAGCTCAATGGTTGTTGCAGGATGTGCATGTGCTGCAGTGGGGCCAGTAGGTTGGCCATGTGCCGCAGTAGCGTTCCTAGCCGCAGGTATCGTATAAGTTCTCAGTTTATTTTATACTGATATGGTATTATATATTCTTCAAATAATAATACCTAAGGATTCATAATTATTAATATTTTATTATTATTTTTGGTGGGCAATATGCAAAAATTAACACAAAAAAATTTAAATGAATTAAAATTATCGGTTCTTTTGTCTACATTAGTATTTTGTGTAGTAATCAGTATCGATATATTACTACTTATTTATTTAATCAATACCGTTGATGCATTGCGGGTTGTCATATATTGCTCAGGTATTGGGATTACAATTGGATATTTAGCATTTAAAATTTTTAAAATAGATGTATTCGAAGGAAATGGCACATCAATATATTCTAACAAAAAAATCTTAAAATATATATTTTTATGCTTTTCCTTATCAATATTTATTACTATCGTATTTCACTACTTTATTTATTTAAAATATCACATGATGCCATCAAAAGGTTTAGTTATAGATATTGCATTAATAACGATGGCCATTAACAGTTCGTTTCTTGGAGGTTTTTTGTTGAATATGATATTATTACTTATAAAGTTGAATTCGGATAAGAATGATAATAATAAATAATTCTTAATCCAGCTTAGTGGTGAATTCTAATGTTTCTTAAAAAATTAAAATTCTATCATATCCTGCCAGTTCTTTTATTTTTAATATCGTTTATTTTAGGATTTTATACAAAAATACCAACTTTTAGTAATACTCCAAAGATTGATATTGACACAATATTTCCAAATACTTTTTCAGGTGTTTTGATAAATAACTTAAAACTTATATTAACAAATTTATCTGGAAGTGTTTTATTTGGTAGGACTTTCGCAAATACATTTAAATAC